>BNVF01000006.1 GCA_025997895.1 Spirochaetia bacterium | reverse complement strand
TAATCAGTGTTCAAGTGTTCCGTATTTAGTGTTCACATCTGGCCGAAATATGCAGAAGCCTTATGTGAGTTGATAAACAATTCAATTCAAGCAAATGCAAATAGAATTTAATTTAATATTGACCTGGTTGAAACTGATGAAACAAGTCCTTATCCTTTTATCACATATCAAATAAAAGATAATGGTGATGGTGTCTCAGCCACTGAATTTCAAGATAAGCTCCTTGAAATTGCCACTGAAGTAAAGCCCAATGGTAAAGGTATTGGCCGTTTTGCTGCATTTCAAATAGGTAAAACAGTCTCAATAGAAACAGTAGCTTATGATAAATTTGATAAGCAATACTCAAAAGTTTCTGTCACTTTAACATCAGACTCCTTGACTAAAGACTTAAATGACTATATTCTCGAACTAGATACTTCTATAGTTAAAGGTCATAAATCTGTCTCATATTATTCTGTTATAATATCTGATTTTTTGGAATGATGAAGAAATATTAAAACATGAAAAAAGAAAACTTGTAAAATCACTATTACCAGAATATCTACCAGAAGCTTTATTCGTAAAATATTCTGAACGTCTAATAACCAATAAGATTAATTTTATTATAAATAATAAGGAACTTGATACTACATATTTTTTTATTGATGATGGTGGGTTAGTAAATTTCTCATTTGATTTTGCTGATGGCACTAAGTCTAACGTTGACTTGAATTTTTTACACTATAAGGCAAAAAATAGAAATGTACTTATTTCATATAGAACTGATAATGATGGTATAAAGATTTCAAGTTATCAGGACAAAATGTCTTTTGATTATCCTGATAGTAATTCTTGGCTAATTAACGTTGATTGTGATAAGTTTAATGCTAATACTGATCTTTATAGAAATCTTTCTATTGGTGATATGGATGAAGATTTATCACATTTAAAAAGAGAAGTAAAAATAAAAATATATAAAGTTTTTTGATTTTAAAATTAATTGAAAAAGAACACCCTGAATTGGATATTAGTAAATTGCCAATAAATACTTCAAAAAATGAGAATTTATTTTAGATGTTTTTCAATCTGTATTTATGGCTATCTGTCCGTTCATAAGCAAAGGAAGCAGGAAATCACGAAGTTCAATCAATTCAAAAATTTGATTTATATTTTTTGACTGAATATTAATTAAAACCGAAATTATTTCTAAATATATTTTTTCCAGGGAGAATCGTTTTGAAAAGTAATTAAATCGACAGTCTGGTTATGTGAAGTTTAGGCATTTACAACTATTTTATTCTTCCAGATAAAAAATCATCTATATCATTTGTCCCATTATTATTATTATCACCATGTTCTTCTCTGCCAAATTCATTAAATAAATCCATAACCTTTTTTAAATTATATGCGTTCATAACATTTCCAAATTGACTATTCAAATATTTTTCATTTATATAAAATTCTTCCTTCGAATCATTAATTTTTATATAACCTTGAATATAAATAGCAAAAGAATCATTCAAATCAATGATACGAAAACTATATTCTATTATTCTTTTTTCATAATGTAATTTTATTATACGTTCTCCCGGTGTTTCTATACAATAAACACCTTCTTTTATTTGAGACGCCTGGTCATGTAAATATTTTATGTTTTCTTTATTATAATTTACCAAAATATAATCATTTATTTCAAAAAATCTCATGGGATTTATATTTTGATTTCCGTGAAGCATTGAACAAAATGCCTTTTTTCTTATTTCATAAAATTCTTTTTCGTTCTTTAGCTTCAGATCCTCTAATTGCTTATTTTGTATTTTTTCCTTCTCGATGTTTTTTGTCAGGTCATTATAGGATAAAATCTGTTTTATATCATTACGAGTTAAACTAATATTATATTTTGTATCTGTTAATGTATCAATAATTTTATAATACGAAAAATCAATACCATTTATTGTTATATTTCTTTTATAAGAATTCAACTCTTTTTCTACTTTTGTTTTTATTTCATTAAATGCTTTTGATAAGATTTTATCTTTATCATAAGAATTATACTCATTTTTATTTGATAAATAACTTTGAACATTTGAAAAAATTGAATTGGCAATTTCTTTTGCAAGATCAAAAACCTTGACCTTTTCTTGTATAGGTATTTTTACACTTTGTTGCACATGGACCAAAAAGAGTAAATACTTCATTATTGTTTCTTCAAAAGTATAAATTTCCATAATAATCCCTCTGAATTTTTATATTCTAAGGAGCGGCGGACTTTTGTCTATAGACTAAAATCCGCCGCTCCCAAGTTTCAACAAATTATATGTGTGTTGCCGGTGGCATTCCGTACAATTTACCGGACCGCCCGCTGGCTCATCTAAAGGTTCGCCGCCGTTTTCCGCATACAGCGGCCTTTACTGGGGCTACGCCGTGCTGAATTTTTTATCTACACGGCTTGACGCCGTGCTCTATCGGGCGTACTCCGTGATCCTTGTCTCCCGGATAATCGTTACCTTGATGCGGCCGGGGTAGCGCAGATCGTTTTCGATCTTTTTGGCGATTTCCTTGGCCAGGTCACGGGACTGGTCGTCGGTAACGGCTTCGTTGTTAACGATGATGCGCAGTTCACGGCCGGCCTGTATGGCAAAGGATTTGTCTACGCCGGTAAAGCCGTTGGCTATGCCTTCGAGGTTTTCAAGGCGCTTGATGTAGTTGTCCAGGGTTTCACGGCGGGCGCCGGGGCGGGCGGCGGAAATGGCGTCGGCGATTTGCACCAGTACGGCTTCGATGCAAGTGGGCTCGATGTCGTTGTGGTGGCTGCCTACGGCATTGATAATGCGGGGGTCTTCGCCCATTTTGCGGGCCATGTCCATACCGATCTCGGCGTGGTTCAGGTCGGAGTCGGACTCAATACCCTTGCCAATGTCGTGGAGCAGGGCTGCGCGTTTGGCAAGGTCACGGTTACAGCCGATTTCCGCAGCCAACATACCGGCGATGACCGCCACTTCTTTTGAATGGTAGAGCACATTCTGACCGTAGCTGGTGCGGAAATAGAGCCGTCCCAGGGCGCGGATGGCGTCCTGCTTGATGTTGTGTATGCCCAGATCAAAGAGGACTTTTTCGCCTTCCTCAAAGATCTTTTGGGAAATGTCCTTGCTGACTTTAGTAACGATTTCTTCGATACGGGCGGGATGAATACGGCCGTCCAGAATGAGCCGCTCCAAAGCAACCTTGGCGATTTCCCGGCGCACCGGGTCAAAGCAGGAAATAACCACTGCTTCCGGCGTGTCGTCGATGATGATGTCCACCCCGGTGAGGGTTTCCAAAGTGCGGATGTTCCGCCCTTCCCGGCCGATGATACGGCCCTTCATCTCGTCGTTGGGAAGGGTAACGGTGGTTACTGTTACGTCGCCGGTTACTTCCGTGGCAAGCCGCTGAATAGTGGCTACCAGTATGTCCCGGGCTTTTTTGTCTCCCGCCAGGTTGGCTTCCTGCTCGATCTTGTTGATCAGGGACTGGGCGTCGTGTTTGGCTTCGTTTTCCAGGTCCTGAATGATGAGGGCCTTGGCTTCCTCGGCGCTGAGACCGGAAATGCGCTCCAATTCAGCGCGGTAGCGGTCTTCTTCTTTGGAAAGGGCACTTTCCCTGTCCTGAAAGACCTTTTCCTTTTCGGCGAGTTGCTGTTCAGTCCGCTCAATTTGAGCGGTCTTTTTGTCTATAGTCTCTTCTTTCTGTAAAACGCGGCGTTCATACCGCTGTAATTCAGCCCTTCGTTCCCGAGTCTCCCTCTCCTGCTGGTTTCGTTCCTGGATAACTTTTTCTTTTGCCTCAAGAAGTATTTCTTTTCTTTTGGCTTCAGCTTCTTTTATCGCATCCTGTTTTATACGTTCGGCGCGCTGCTCCGATGCCGTAAGTTGAAATCTGGCATACAGCCATCTTATAGTCCAGCCTAAGGTTAACCCGGCAAGAGGGAGGATAATCCACAGTATCCACTCCATCTCTCTACCCCTTACCGATGATTTGGACTTCCAGAGAAGCCCATTTCAAATACAAATAAGAATATAACGAAAGTTAAGGGGCTGTCAAGGTAAAGAGGGGCTTAATTTGTAAAAAACATAGAAATTGAGGGAATTTTGCCGATTTTTGGCATTTACATTCTGAATTCGCTGCCCAGGTACACTTCCCTTACCATTTCATCGGCCAGAATCACGTCCCGGTCGCCGCGGGCTACAATTGAACCATCGGCGATTATGAAGGCTTCGGTGGTAATTTCCAGTGTATCCCTCACATTGTGGTCGGTAATGAGTATGCCTATGCCTTTTTCGGCCAGGCGGCGGATGATCTGCTTGATTTCATAAACCGCGATGGGGTCGATTCCGGCGAAAGGTTCGTCCAAAAGCAGAAATTTGGGCTCCGTGGCCAGGGCGCGGGCAATTTCGGTGCGCCGCCGCTCACCGCCGGAAAGGGTAAAGCCGTACTGGGTTCGTATCCGGCCTATGCCAAATTCGTCCAGCAGGCTTTCCAGTTTTTCCTTTTTGGCGGCCTTATCAATGTCTTTGCGGCTTTCCAGAATGGCCCAGATATTTTGCTCCACCGTGAGTTTGCGAAAAATTGAGGCTTCTTGCGGAAGGTAGGCGATGCCCTGCCGCGCCCGGCGGTACATGGGCTTATCGGTTATGTCGATATCGTCCATAGTAACAACACCGGCAGTGGGCTGATAAAAACCGACGATCATGTAAAAGATGGTGGTTTTACCTGCCCCGTTGGGGCCCAAAAGGCCGGCTACTTCGCCGTTGTGCATAAAAAAATTGACGCCCCGGACTACTTCCTTGCGGCCGAACCGTTTGTGTAAATCCGTTACGCCCAGGGTGTGACGCGGATTTTCGTTTTGTTCGGCAGGGGTTTCTATTTCCATGACTCAGTTCTTTATGGTTCCCGAGACGGCGCCTTCCATAGTAACATCATCGGTGTCCAGATCCACCCGGATTCGGTCGGCCCGGAATTCATCGTCTTTTTTGAACACTACCGGAAACCCTGAAAGATCCAGAAGCTTTTCGGTTCGCCGGTACACGGCATATTCGGAGCGGCATACCATATCGTCCTTAAAGAGCCGTACGCCAATTTGAAACACCGTTACTTCGGCATTATCATCGTATTCGATAAAACGTCCCCTGGCAACGATTTCGTTTTTTTTGTCTTCCAGGGTCGAGTTGCCTTCCAGCCGCGCAATTTTCAGCGTGCGATCATAGCGGAGCCGGTCGGCCTGAAACAATATTTCCTTTTCTTCTTCCATGCCCCACACGCTGCCGGTACAGTCGATAAACTGATTATCATCGCCCTGTATCTCTATCCTTTCGGCACGGAGCAGCAGGTTATCAGAACGCACTTCGGCGTTTCCCGCAAGAATCGTCACCTCACGTCCCAGGGCCTTGGAACCGGACATCTTGTCCGCCTTAAAAGTAAAGATATCCGCAGCCGCAAAAGACCGGACGGCAAACAGAAAAAAAATGGCGCATAATGTTCTGGAGAAATTATTCGTCAATGCCGGCATCTTCATCTTCGATTGTTTCTCCTTCCTCAGCTTCTGCAGCCTCGCTTGCTTCTTCCTCTTCCTCATCATCATGTATATAGGTACCGCTCACGCCGCCTGAAAATTCCCAGGTACGTTTGCGCGCATCGGCAAAAAATCCGATGCCGGTAAAACCGGTACCATTTTCCTGGTATACATTAACCGCATCGTTTTCTCCCCCCGAAAGGGTATGTTCCTTGTCTTTCCATCCAAGTTGATTGGTCTCAATGGCAATATCCTCGGACTCTACATCGATTCTTACACCGCCGCCCATATTGATATTTCCGGAATCAATTTCCACCGAGGCGCTGCCCGCCCGTCCGTAGGCGTTTACTTCTGTTCCATGACTCCCAAACTGTTCAAAGGAAAAATTCCGCAGCTCCATAATTCTGCGCTCTTCATACCGTTCAGCCCGTTCCGCCTGAAACCGCGCCACCGGATCCGCAGACCTGACCCGCACATACTCCACATTTTCCATTACAATATCGGGCTGATCGTTGCCGGCTCCGTCCCGTTGGCCATAGTCAAATGAACACGCCGGGAGAAAAAGCAAGAGGAGGAGGAAGAGGGCTTGGTATGGCGGGATCGTTTTCTTGTTTTGTGTGCTGTCCGTCAGAACCCTCACGTTTACTTCTCCTTACTGTTTGCTTTCGCTGCTTTGTGCTGCTTTTGCGGCGGCAATAAATTCCCTGAACAAAGGCGCAGCCGCAGTGGGCTTGGATTTGAACTCCGGGTGAAACTGCACGCCCAGGCCCCAGGGGTGATCCGGCCACTCGATACATTCAACCAGGCTGTTGTCGGGCGTAAAAGCCGCAATTTTCAGACCCGATTCGATCATCTCCTTGCGGTACTGGTTGGAGAACTCGTAGCGGTGCCGGTGGCGCTCCTTAATATTCTTTTCGCCATAAGCGGCCAGAATATGGGTGCCGGGCTCGGCTACGGATTGGCTCGCCCCCAGGCGCATGGTTCCTCCGTAGTTTTTCACATCAACCTGATCTTCCAGCAAACTCACCACCGGGTGCTTTGAATCCTGGTTGAACTCGGTGGAGTCCGCATCGTTCCAGCCCAGCACGTTCCGGCCCCAGTCGATCACCATGATCTGCATACCCAGGCAAATGCCGAAATAGGGCACTTTGTTCGTCCGTGCCCAGGCCGCGGCTTTTACCATGCCGTTGATACCCCGCTGGCCAAAACCGCCGGGAACCAGAACACCATCGATAGATGACAAACTGCCCGTTGCGGAACGCCCCAGTATAGTATCGACGTTTTCCGCTTCTTCAAGCCGGGAAGAATCAATCTTCACCAGCTCAACCTCAACAGCGCACTCAAGCCCGGCGTGGAAAAGCGCCTCGTATACCGATTTATAGGCGTCATGCAGCTCCATGTACTTGCCCACAATGCCGATGCGCACCTTGCCTTTTCGGGCGGCAAAACGTTCCATCATGGCATACCAGGGGCGTATATCCGCGTGCCGGCTTTCTACCCCCATTTTCCGCAAAACAACCTGATCCAGCTTCTGATCAAAAAAAACAATCGGTATCTCATAAATTGTAGTATCAATATTATACGAAGTAAATACCGCATCAGGATCAACATTGGTAAAAAGTGCGATTTTTCGCCGGGTAGCCTCATCCAGCATCACCGGAGAGCGGCAAATGAGCACATCAGGCTGAATTCCCATCTCCTGCATGGCCTTGACCGAGTGCTGGGTCGGCTTGGTCTTGAGCTCTCCGCCGGCCACCTCGGGGATCAGGGTTAAATGCACCGAAATAGCGTCCGCCCTGCCGCACTCGTGGATCATCTGCCGGGCAGCCTCCAGGAAGGGAATAGACTCGATATCCCCCACGGTGCCGCCGATTTCCACGATAACCACGTCCGTGTCCGGGTCTTCCTTGGCAACCGCCAAAATCCGGCTTTTTATCTCGTCGGTAATGTGGGGAATAACCTGGACGCAGCGCCCCAGGAAACGCCCTTCCCGCTCCTTGCGGATCACCGCCTCGTAAACCTGGCCGGTAGTTACCGAATTGGCCTCGGTAAGGCGCCCTCTGGTAAACCGGGCGTAATTGCCCAGATCCAGGTCCGTTTCGGCCCCGTCGTCGGTTACATAGACCTCACCGTGCTGATAGGGACTCATAGTTCCTGCGTCTACGTTAATGTAGGGGTCACACTTAACCATACGGACATTCAGCCCCCGCCCTTCCAGCAACGCGCCAATGGAAGACGCGGCAACACCTTTCCCCAAACTGGAGCAAACACCGCCTGAGACAAAAATGAACTTGTTCATGTAGCGCCCAAAACCTTTATCGCGGTTTCCACTCCCCTGGCAATATACTCTACATCAAAGGATTTTATCAGTCGGCGAGGATGCTGGTGATGGGATGGTACATGTATGAAACCGCCAATCATCCTGGGGTATTTGGTATGAATAAGATGCAGGATACAATACATGGCGTTATTACAGCCAATCGCGCCGGCGGTCAGTGATATTTCACTGGGATAGGATTCCTTTTTCAGTGCTTCCAGCATTTTCAGGATAGGCAAGTTGGTAAAATAACCATCCGGTCCATCTTCCAGAATGGGGCGATGCTGGGGCAGGAATCCATCATCATCCAGAGCCCAATCTCGTTCTTCGTTCTGATAATTAATCGCGACTTTTTCCAGAGAAATCACTTCCCGGCGCAATGCTTGTCCCATACAGATAAACGCATCGGGGTTATACTTTCTTATCAATTCTTCCATATAAGGAATAGTATTATGATAACTGGCGATCATATCTTCCGGAATGATCTCCACATTGTCAATTTGCCGATTCAAGGCATTCTTGACCTCATAAGAAGTATTAACCGGATGGGATTTATTTGTCCTGAATCCTGTAACCAAAACACGCATCGTGTACCCCTTATTTCCAGCTCATATACTGAGCGAGGATACCTACAAAGCGGTTATAAGTGGAGTTATTCAGTCCGCTGGTAATAGCCCAAAGTTTCTGGGGATAATACAGAGGAACAAAATAGGCCTGATCGGCAACATAGGTGAGGATCGTGTGGTACATATCCTTTCGGGCAGTCAGATCCTGTTCGGAAGCGGCAGCCGCGCACCAAGCATCCAGTTGGGCATCATTGATGTTGAAATAGTTCAAATAGGTTGTGGACTGAAACATCATAGTGGCATGATGCGCATCCTGGCCCAGGTTGACACTGGTAACCGCCAGGGAGTAATTCTTTTTTTGGTAGTCTTGATTAAAGCCGCTGGTTTCCATCACATTTACCCTGGTGGTAATACCGACCGCTTTCAGATCTTCAAGAATAACTTCGGCAGCTTTCTTGAATTTTCCATCTTTGGTGATAATGGGCGGGATTTCAAGACCATTGGCATAGCCAGCCTCTGCCAGAAGCTGCTTGGCCTTTTCAAGATCGTATTCGTAGTACTTGGCATCTTCAGTGTACCCAAACATCCCCTTGTTCGCGACGCTATTTGCCGGAGAAGCATAGCCTTCCTCGCAGGCCTCAATGACAAAATTGCGATCAATGGCATAATTCAACGCTTGACGTACCCGTACATCCTGGAAGGGCTGAAAGGACATGTTCAATCCCATATAGTACACATTGCCACTCTCTCCGGCAAACACATCAAGCTGGCGACTTTCCAGAATATTCTTGATATTGCTCATGGGAAAATCCCGGGAAAGATTGAGCTCTCCGCTCTCCAGCGCTATCAGCTGGGTAGTGGGATCGGGAATGATCTTAAAAATCAAATTTTTGATAGCTGGCTTTGGTCCATAATACTTATCAAAAGCCTGAAAAACGGCTTTGTCTCCAGGGGTATATTCCACCATCTTATAGGGACCGGTACCAACCATTAACTTGTTTAAATCAATCGTTCCTCCCTCTTCTGAAGCAGCTGGTACTACTTTGAGGTTTATCCCTATGAAATACAGAAAGGGGCTATAATTGGCATTTAACTTCACCTTTACCGTCGTGTCATTAATCACTTCTGTGGTATCAATATAATTACAGCTCAGAGTCATTCTCCCGGTTTTTTTACCCACATCAAGGCTGTACTTGACATCTTTCGCGGTCAGCTTTGATCCATCGTGAAAGTACACATCATCCCGAAGATGCAACGTGTAGGTAAAGGTAGCCGTATCGTAGTCCCAGGACTTTACGATCAAAGGCTTAATATTGCCCGTAAGATCCGAACTTACCAGGGATTCGTAGGCGTTGCTTTGAACTTCATTGGTAACAATGGTCGTGGACTTGGCGGGGTCCAGAGACTGTAAATCACTGGCCAGGGAGATGATCACCGTATCCTTGTCGCTTACCAAGGGATTATTCGCGCCGCTTAATTTGGCATTGGCGGTCTGCGGCTGCTGCGGGCCGCAGGCTGTTAGCCCCAGCACCAGCAGGGCAGTTCCAAAAACACAAAACCAGCTCTTCACAGAAAAACGTTTCATAACATCACTCCTTAATTTATTTATCCCAAATTTTTATTTGGAAGTAATTTTTACTGTCGCATCCTCGGGTCCAGGGCATCCCGCAGGCCATCACCAATCGTATTAAAAGAAAACACAGACAAGGCAATAAACACCCCGGGGCTGATTATCAAATAGGGATTAGTCATCATGAATTCCCGGGCATCGGAAAGCATGGCACCCCATTCAGGCATTGGCGGCTGTACACCCAGCCCAATAAAGCTCAGGCCAGCGGCAGTAAGAATGATACGTGCCACTGATATTGTTGCCTGTACAACAACAGGGCCGATGATATTGGGCAAAATATGCCGCATAATAATACGCTTATTGGTAGCCCCTCCCACTCGCGCCGCTTCCACATATTCATCTTCCGCGCTGCTAATCACCATTGAACGGGTTATCCTGGTAAAACGGGGAATTTCCGCGATAGTCATAGCCATCACTAAATTGCGTACACTTGGTCCCATCGCCGCTACAATAGCGATATTGAGAAGCATAGACGGAATACTGACAACAACATCAATTACCCGCATCACGAAATGATCCAGTCCGCCGCCGTAAAATCCGGTGACAGAGCCCAAAATCCCTCCCAATATCAAAGACAGGCAAGTGGTACTGAACCCGATGGACAATGACACACGGCTTCCATGAACGAGCCGGGCAAAAACATCCCGGCCCACCGAATCAGTACCGAACCAGTGTTCCTGGCTGGGAAGTTTCAGCCGCTCACTGCGGCTTTGGTGAATGACCCGCATATCATAATTGGCTATTACATCCGCAAAAACGGCCATCAGCAGCAGACAGATAAAAATACTTAAGCCCACCATAGCCAGATGGTTTTTTCGGAACACATGCCAAAATTCTTTCATTTGCCGTTTCCGCACATTTTTCCTGTCTTGCCGCAATCTGTTCCTCCTTACCTGGGCTGACCAGCGGCCGCCGGGGATGAGTATTTATTCCGGATTCGGGGGTCCAGAAAAGCATAAACGACATCTACCACCAGCATCACCAGGCACACACCTATGGCGATAAGCAATGCCGTTCCCTGGACTTGGGGCACATCCTGATTGCGGATAGATGCAAGCATCAGGGTACCGATACCAGACATGGAAAAAACGGTCTCCACCAGCACGGTACCACCCAGAAGATACCCAAAGTCCATACCTATTACCGTAACTACCGGCATTAATGCGTTTTTTAACGCGTGCTTCCACACTACCAATACCTTATGAACACCTTTGGCTTTAGCCGTCCGGATGTAATCTTTTTTCATGGTTTCCAACATGGTAGACCGCATTAGCCGCATAATCTGGGCTGCCGTAGGTAATGCCAAAACAACAACTGGTAGTATATAATGCCGCCAGCTTCCTATGCCGTTAGATGGCAGCCACTTCAGTTTAAGGGCGAATATCAGCATAAAAATCATGCCCAGCCAGAAACGGGGCATGGAAGCAAAAATAATCGCTCCCGATGTGCAGCTAACATCCAGGCCGCTGTATGGCCGGATAGCGGAAATAATACCCAAAGTGATACCCAAAGCGGAGGACAATAAAACACTCATGACTGCCAGACGCAGTGTTACCGGCAGTTTCAACGCGATTTCCTCAATAACCGGACGGCTGGTACGCCATGAAATTCCCAAATCGCCCCGTAGGGCATTCCCGATGTATTTTACGTATTTAATCACCAGGGGATCGTAAAATCCCAGCTCTTCATTATATGCCCGGATGACCTCCGGAGGGGCTTCCTGTCCCAGAAGCATTGTTCCGGGATCGCCGGGAGTAAGGGATAAAACGGTGAAAATAATAAACGATACACCAAAGAGCGTCGGGATAAGCATCAGTAAACGTTTTTGAATATACCTCAACATACACGCCCCGCAAAATCATAATCCCGAAAATGTCTAAAAATACATCATGCCCTTAAACGGTTTCAATAATACCTGTAAGCCATTTCCCGTGTCAACGTACTATACTCATATCCCAAATTCAGCTTATCCTTGAAGAGATTCCTGCATAGGGGGAAGGGGATGCATATTCTGGAAATAAAAGAGCTGGCGGTATCGTTTTCCATTAACGGGCAACGTTTTCGTACTGTTAATGGGGTGGATCTTTCAGTGGATTCTGGAAAGATATTGGGGATCGTCGGGGAAAGTGGCTGCGGCAAAAGCCTGACTTCTTTAGCTATTATGCGTCTCATCCCATTCCCGGGCGAAATAGATAAAGGGGATATCTTCTTTGAGGGGAAGAATCTGCTGAATTATTCCGAGACGGCCATGCGGAAACTACGTGGCAGTTGTATTTCCATGATTTTCCAGGAGCCGATGACATCCCTCAACCCGGTATTTACCATTGGCAGCCAGCTTGTGGAAGTTTTCAATATTCATCAGAAAAAAATCCCCAAACCGGAGGTAAAGCAGGCGGCTCTTGAGATGCTGCGGGTTGTAGGCATAACTTCCCCGGAAAATACCTTCCGTTCCTATCCGCATCAGCTTTCCGGAGGTATGCGGCAACGCGTGATGATTGCTATGGCCCTGGCCTGTAAACCCCGGCTACTGATCGCCGATGAACCAACCACCGCGCTGGATGTTACCATTCAGGCCCAGGTATTGGAACTGATAAAAGAGCTTCGCCTAAAATTTGGCACCGCGATTCTGTTTATCACCCATGACCTCGGCGTTATCGCGGAGATATGTGATCAGGTGGCGGTCATGTATGCCGGCTATATAGTCGAAGAAGCCCCGGTAAAGGATCTGTTCTCCACCCCCCTGCATCCTTATACCCAGGGACTTATGGCGTCTATTCCCAGCCTGGATAAAGAAATGGAACTGCTCAATACAATTAAGGGGGTAATCCCCGCTCCCTATGAAATGCCCGATGGCTGCCGTTTTCATCCCCGCTGTCCCGCTGCGGATGAATCTTGCCGCAAGGTAAACCCCGAACTGAGGGAGTATACCAATGGGCATAAGGTACGATGCTGGAAAGCGGCAAAAAGCAGCAATAGTACAGCGCAGGAGACGAAATAAAATGGCTGAGGAAATTCTGAGAGTATCCCATTTGTCAAAACGATTCCACCAGGCCGGATTGGCCCCGGTTCAGGCGGTTTCGGATGTCAGCTTTTCCGTAAATCAGGGAGAGACCTTTGGCATCGTCGGGGAAAGCGGTTGCGGCAAATCCACCATTGGACGTTTAATTCTCCGCCTGGTTGAACCTTCGGAAGGAGAAATATTTTTTGAGGGAAAAAACATCCTTAAATACAATAAAAAATCCCTGCTGGAAATACGAAAAAAAATACAGATCGTTTTTCAGGATCCCTTTGCTTCCCTGAATCCTCGCATGACCATTGAGGATATTATCGCCGAACCACTTGTCTGCTGTACCAGCATGAACGCCGAAAGCCGCCGGCAGCGTGTAATGGAACTGCTGAAACTGGTCGGTCTTAACTTCGATTATGCGGATCGTTATCCACATGAATTTTCCGGCGGTCAACGCCAGAGAATATGCATTGCCCGGGCATTGGCCTTAAATCCCAAACTCATCATCTGCGATGAAGCCGTATCCGCCCTGGACGTTTCCATTCAGTCTCAGATACTGAATCTGTTGCGGGAACTGCAGCGGCAGATGGGGCTGACCTATATTTTTATTTCCCATAATCTGAGCGTAGTAAAACATATTTCAGATCGTATCGCGGTAATGTACCTGGGAAGACTCGTGGAATTGACTGCCAAAAACATACTTTTCAATAACCCACTGCATCCCTACACCAAAGCGCTGTTGTCCGCCATTCCCATACCGAATCCGGAAATAAACAAACAGCGGATCATTTTACAGGGCGATATCCCCAACCCCCGCAAGCCCCCTTCAGGATGTACGTTTCATACCCGCTGTTTTTCCAAGTTGCCGCCGGAAGGTGTCTCCATCTGCGAAAAGAGCGTCCCTGAATGGAACCTGGTTGCGCCGGAGCACAACATAGCCTGCCACCTTTATTGAAACACGGAAAATTCTCCACAACGCCTAAATCCACGGTGTGCAACCCGAGAGGGCACTTTCCTTGACAATCAAACTAACTGTTAGTAAGATATACTAAATTTTTGTTTCTTTTGTGGATTGTGGATTATTGAGATTTGAAGATTGTTTATTTATTTGGAGGTTGATTATGAAAAATTCTGGTATGTCTCCCCGTTATGATAGAATTAAAAATGAATTGGTAAAACAAGGAATCGATGTAGCGGTGGCTATTTCCCCGGAGAACGTGCTGTATTTCGCGGAAACCTATATTCAGACTCAAAAGTCTCTTCGGGATCGTCTGGCCATTGCGATACTCCCGGTGGACAAAGAGCCGGTAATAATTGCCTGTGTCATTGAGCAGCATACCGTAGAGGATGAAACCTGGATAAAGGACAAACGCTACTATTTTGAATTTAAAGAATCCCCCATTGCTTTTCTGGTAACAGCTCTTAAAGAGCGGGGGCTGGCGGATAAAAAAATCGGTATTGAGCTGGATTATCTTACCGCTCACTATTATCGGGAATTGATGGATGCCTTGCCAAATGTTCAGCTTTTTTCTTCTACGGATATCTTCAGTGTGGTCAGGGCTATTAAAACCCCGGACGAAATAAAAAAACTTCAGTATGCCGCCATAGTTACCCGGGAAGCGTATGAAAAATCAATTCAGGAAACCCATGTAGGAGATCTTGAATCGGATTTTGCCAAGCGTATTGCAAAAAAAATGATAGACTCAGGATGTGCGACTATTGAATTTCTGGTAATGGGTACCGGAGATCGATCCATCCTGGTACATGGATTACCGGCTGATGCCCCTATGCTGGACTTTACCCACGGAAGGATAGACGTTGGTGGTCTTTTTGATAATTACAATTCCGATATAGCCAGGACATTTACCATCGGAAAACCCAATCCCAAACATGTGGATCTTTTTAACCGGATGCTGGAAGCCTATAGGACGGCTATTGGCGCCTGTGTCATAGGGGCGCCGGCAAACGCACCCTTCTTCGCAGCGAAGAAAAAGAGTGAGGAAATAGGTATACCTTTTAATAGGGTTCATGAAGGACATGGTTTGGGATTAAGCGTTCATGAATATCCAATGCTGGCGCCGGGTAACACTGCCCCCCTGGAAGAAAATATGATCATGTGCGTTGAACATGCCATGCATGTAGATGGATTCCGGTATCACATTGAGGATCTTATTCAGGTTACCAAGTCCGGGCCAGTAGTTCTTTCCGAACCGGATAATTTTAACCCCCATATACAGTCTATCGTTTAGCAAAAGGAAAAGATCATGAAAAAAATAGGTATTATAGGATTCGGCAATATCGGTTACGGTTTGGCCAAGGCAGTTCTGGATGGAACTGTTCCCAATGCAGAAATTGTCGCCGTTTACGAGCCGAATGTTCTTCCGGCCTTTGAAGAGTTCAAGTCAAATGCAAAAAATCCGGTAAAATTTTATACGGATTTTGAGGAATTTCTTAAAACCAGCATGGATATCGTTGTAGAGGCAGCTAATCCGGTGGTGGTCAAAACTCTTGCTAAAAAAATACTGGCTGCCGGCTTTGATTTTATGATGATGAGCGTGGGCGGCCTTATCGAGAACGGCTTTTTGGCTGAACTGGAAAAACTTGCCGAGGCGAACGATGTGGTAATCATTGTCCCCTGCGGGGCTATTACCGGTCAGAATATAGCCGCCGCCGGTGCCATCGCGGGACTGGATGAAGTGGTTATCCAGAGTACCAAAGGCATAGGGGGGCTAAAAGATGCCCCTTATTTTAAAGAGAAGCAGATGGACATAAGCACCCTTACGGAAGCTCAAGTTGTTTTTAGAGGTGATGTGTTTGACGCCGTGAAATATTTTCCCCAAAATGTCAATGTCGCCGCCTCTCTGGCCTTGGCTGGCATCGGTCCTGAAAAGACAACGGTGGAAATTGTGGCGGACCCCCATTCTTCGGATATCAAACAAAATGTTCGCATAACGGGCAAGTTTGGTACAATGAGCTGTTCGCTTACGTTGATGCCCAGTCCCAATAAACGGAGCTCTTATCTGGCCATGCTTGGAGCAATTGCGGCGCTAAAAAAATATGTTTCTCCCATTAAAATTGGGTATTAAAAAAGAAATCAACAACCCCGCAAATGTGGGATAAGTTTAGTGCTTGCAGCAGGGTTGGTTGATTCTTTGCAGATTTCCTCCCAAACACTCAAGCGCCACGCATCTACGCACCATATATAAGGGTATGAAATTACCTTTTTCAAAACCTTGGATAATTCCCGGGGACGACCTGAAAGCCCGGGCCGCCTTTTACGCCGCCCGGTTGCTGTCTGCCCAGGCAAAAAAAGGCGAAGCATACGGTGAGATAAAGCGGGTATACCAGATTTTCTTTCTCAACAGCGTCCTGTTCCCCGGATTACCGCTCAGGGATGCATATCGCCCGGAAATAGTCGAAAAACTGTAAAGCGCTCCCCGGGTACCCCCACATAGCGGCACCTGTGTAACGCAAGCGCCGCTATGTGGCGTTTGGAACCAGCTAACTTGACGATTTTTATTTTTCGTCTAATTAATATACGTTTTTCAAATTTATTCATTAACTTGACATATTTTTAACTTTGTTCTAAAATCCAAAATATTAATACTTTTGATTAAGAATGAAGGAGTTTTTGATGAAAAAAATTGGGTATCTTACAGTGGCAATCTTTGTACTGGCGGTATTTGCAGCCTGCTACAGCGAGATTGAGGACGATCCCCGCCAGCCAGGGGACTTGCTGCCTATAGCAGGCGCGTATAACGTGCGGGACCTGGGCGGATATGCGGGTGCCGACGGAAAACACGTCAAATACGGCAAACTTATCCGTGCCGGCAGCCTGGATCTGCTTACCAGCCGGGACCAGAACCGGCTTTTCGGGGAAATCGGCGTTAAAACCGTGGTGGATTTCAGGTCGAAGAGACTGGTCATTGACAGTGATCTTGAAAAAGTGGAGTCCGAGCGGGACGGTTCTAAGGACAAGCTGCCTGATGATGTTACCGTGGAATGGCAAAATACCGCTATTGATGAACAGCTTGTGATTCCTGACTATGAGACGATTCTATCAAACAGAGCATTGTCTTCCCCCTTTGATGTAGAAAATGCGGTTGTTGAAGGTTATAAAGCTATTGTAGTAGGCAAGTCTGGTTATCCTTCGGGCGCACAGACGCAATACAAGGCGTTTTTTGATACTTTACTTAATTCCGCCTCTGTCGGCAGTAGCGATCCAGATCCGGTGCTTTTCCACTGTTCCGCAGGCAAAGATAGAACCGGCGTTGCCGCTGCGCTGCTGCTTAGTGCATTGGGCGTTGACCGCGAGATTATTATTCAGGATTATGTTGCTTCCGCAGAGTATGTGGCGGAGAAGTATTACCCGGTAGGCCCGTATGTTGCCCAAGCTGCAAGAGACAATATAAAGGGGATAAGGCAGCTTGCACAGCTTTGGACAGCCGGTGGAGACTATGCAGCGCAAGCAGACGCAGCGCTCACCGCTTCCACAATGAAATCGGAAAAGAGAAAGCAGATACAAACCAAGCTGGATGATGGAAATACGGAAGAAGGTGCAAGAGCAGCAGCGGAAACATGGGTAACAGGACCAGTGGGACAAGCAACAATTAACGGGACAGTCGCCGGAACGAAAAGTGCATATATGAACTATGCCAATATTACTGATGAGCAAATTGAACAAAGCGCCAGGGAAGCCAGCGCAAAGGTCCAACCCCTCCTTACGGTCAGGCGTGAATACATCCGGGCAGCTTTCAACGCTATTGAAGCCGCAACGTATACTGATACAACAGTCCCTAAAATAACCGCCTATCTCAAGGAAAAAATTGGGCTAAGCGATACCGACATACAGAGGCTCCAATCTCTCTATCTTGAACCCTAAAAAAGGAACCAAAAGGAAAAAACCATGAAAAGACTATTTGTACTTTTTACAGTTATGTGTATGGCCGCGCCCCTGTTCGCGCTGCCTGATTTTACGTTAAGTGCAGGCGGGGGTGGAATCTTCAATGTGCACTGGAAAGATGCGGTCCTGAGAAGCCAATACAAGGACTACACCGGCGCAAAATTTGTCGGCGGCCGTGTTGAAGCTCCCACCGAGCCGACACAAGACGCCATGCGGCAGGGGCTTTTTGATACAAAAGACCTAACGGTGGGCGGCGGCATATACGGCTTTTTTGACGCCACCTTTGCCGAAGCAGGCATCGCGCTGGTATGGAACCGCGTCTCCCAAACCGTCGCCATCCCCAATCTGCCCGGTGTAAGCTCCTCGATGCACGGCTCCGAAACTCATGATTATCTGTTTACCCAGCTTAATCTTTCGCTTCTGTTCAAATATCCCTTTACTCTGGGAGAGAAATGGACTCTCTTCCCCTTGCTTGGCATAGATGGGCAGATAGCTCTGGGGGACTATGACGAACAGATGCGGAAAGATTTCAAGAAGGTCAAAAGCTATGGCTATGACATGCCCAATCTTGGCGAATTCTGGAACAGTTTGTGGATTAGAGCAGGGGTGGGCGCGGATTTTGCCATGACCAATAATCTGTATCTCCGGGGTGAGACGCTCTACGGTATGAAGCTCAACAGCGCCTACGAAACCAAAATGGCGGATTACTGGGCTGAGGACATAAAAGGCGTAGCAAACGGCATCAATGTGCGCCTTGGCGTTGGCTACAAATTTAAAACATTCACCGGAAAGTAATAAAATACTTTCCCCTTTGATAACACAATAATTACCCTAAACTGAGTATACTAACTTGGTTTAGGGTAATGTACCTCAAAATACCATTGACACATCGTTCAAGCTCTCCTACTATATAAATATGGCGGATGTCCAGTTTCTCGGCGATGCCGATTTTGAGCAATACCGGTCACTTATCTATGCGGAAAGTGGTATAACTTTCACGGAAACAAACCGGTCAATTCTGGAAAGCAGGCTCAAAGAACGGCTGCGGGAAAAGGCAGTGGACTCGGTAAAGGCATATTTTGCCGAAATTTCAAAAAACAAAGAGGAACTCAAGGGTTTTCTCGATTCAATAACCACCAATTTGACCCGTTTTTTCAGGAATCAGGCCCACTTTGATGCTCTGGAGAAGTATGTGGTTCCTGAATTGATACATAATATCAGAAAAAGCAGCCCAGGGACCCTAAAAATATGGAGCGCCGGCTGTTCTACCGGGGAAGAGCCCTATACTATCGCCATGTTGATGAGCGAGATCCTGCCACCGGCCTGGAAATTCGAGATTGTTGCCAGCGATATCAGCCTTAAGTGCCTGATGACTGCCAAAGAAGGTTTTTACGCGGATAGCCGTATTGTGGGTATTCCCGATAACTACCTTACCAAGTATTTTGACAAGGTGGATGGGGGCTACAAAGTCCATGCGGATATTCAGTCAAAAATACGCTTCGATTATCACAATTTAAAGAACGATTCCGGTCTCCGTAATCTGGATATTGTATTCTGCCGGAACGTTATTATCTATTTTGATGAGGCAGCCCAGACTGCGGTCATCAACCGTTTCTGGGACGCTATGGCGGCCAAGTCCTTCATGTTCATCGGTCATTCTGAATCGCTTTTTGGTATGGATACCAAATTCGAATTTGTAAAGACCGAGTGGGCAACCCTGTATCGTAAATTCACATAAGGGAGCTTATTGTGTCAGAAGAAGTATCAGTATTAGTTGTTGATGATTCCGCATTAATGCGCAACCTTATCGGTCATATGATCGACGATACTCCCGGTCTGGTGGTTGCGGATAAGGCCATGAACGGACTGTTCGCTCTGCAAAAGATCCCCAGGGTGAATCCGGACGTGATTGTGCTGGACCTGGAAATGCCCGAAATGAACGGTATTGAATTCCTCAAAGCCCGGAAAGAAAAGGGCATTAAAATTCCGGTGATCATTCTTTCGTCTATTGCACGGCGCGGTGCGGAAATTACTATGGAAGCCCTGTCCCTGGGCGCCAGCGATTTTATTCAGAAACCTTCCGGTTCCGTGTCCGAAGATATTCACATAGTCAAAGATACATTGGTAAGTATGTTGCTGGGCTACGGCGGTTCCTACCGCAGGACTCAGGGCAAAAAAGTCCTGCTGCCCTCGGAATACCAGCCGAAAGCCGCAAAGGCCGTGCATGGCCCGGATATTACCGCTCATTTGAACTTAAGCGGCGCGCCTTCCGTGAGCCCGGCAAAGCCGCCTGCTCAAATCCGCAAACCCGCAAAGACCGATATTATCGCTATAGGCATCAGCACCGGCGGCCCCGACGCCCTGCGGGTGGTCTTTGCCAAACTGGACGCCGACCTCCAGATTCCCATTCTGGTAGTGCAGCACATGCCCCCGGGCTTTACCAACGAATTCGCCAAAAGCCTTGACCGCATCTGCCCGTTAGACGTAAAGGAAGCCGAAGACGGCGATGCCATACAGCCCGGCAGAATACTCATCGCCCAGGGCAACAAACATCTGGAAGTGGAAAAGAAATCCCTCAGCGCGGTAGTGCGCCTTTCCGATGCCCCCCTGGTCTCGGGCCACCGCCCCTCAGCGGACGTGCTCTTTGCCTCGGTAGCCGTGGCCTATCAAAACCACGCCCTCGGCGTAATCATGACCGGTATGGGCCGCGACGGCGCCCAGCAGCTCGGTACAATTTACAAGGAAGGCGGCATGACCCTTGGTCAGGACGAATCCAGCGCCGTTGTCTACGGTATGCCCCGGGTCGCCTATGAAATGGGCCACGTAATGGAGCAGGTTCCGCTGGAAAACATGGCGCGGCGTATCTGCGATGTGGCAAAAACGGTCAGGTAAGTTATGTTGCCGCCGCAGGAAGTCTTTTGGGTGTGGCGCTTAACCGGGAACGCTATTCTTTTCCAGTAGGCAAAGTGGAGAGTCTCAATCTGTATCCTCAAGTCTGAATCAATTTATTCAGCAATACAAACCAAAACATTTTTTACAGTACAAAATAGTATCAAAAGTTAGCAGAGACTTAAAAGCAGTGTTATGCGCAATGCCACATAAATTTTGTTTAACAATTATGGGGAGGAGGAAAGATTATGGAACAAATGGGTAAATTAATCAGAATTTATAAACCGCGGAAAGCACAGTTTATCGGTTTGACGGTGGTAGGGAGTGTGATTGCTGCAGTCGGATTGTTTGTGTTATGGGCAGCGTATACGGTTTCGGGCGGCGGTATAACTTATCGCGGCAGTGGCAATCCGGTTTTGATTCTTGCGATTATCGGCGCCGTAATGGTTGCCGTAGGTACATTGTTGGTATTTATCTCGGTCAAGGGGAGAGGGAAGAATACCTTTGAATTATACGAAAACGGCATTATTATTAAGCCGAAAACGGCAGAACCGGCCTGTCTAATGTTTACGGAAATCGAAGATATATTGCCGCTGACTATTGTTGCCGGTGATATTCACAACGTAGTCAATATCACTCACTTGGCGTTTCGTAAAAATCCGTCAAGCGAATGGTTTATAATCACGCCGCAAACAAGCGGTAATACAAAGTTGAACGAGCAATTTGTGGCGTTGCACACTCAGGAGCGCGGTGCTTTGGTCTTTGAGCAATGGCAGAAAACAGACCTTCCCGTGCAAATCAGGTATGTAGAAAAATCAGCAATGCGCGATCCGTATTTCACCAAAAATATGGCAGCATACCTGAAGCCCTTCAGCGATTTCAAAA
The DNA here is from genome assembly GCA_025997895.1 of Spirochaetia bacterium. Lineage (GTDB taxonomy): Bacteria > Spirochaetota > Spirochaetia > Treponematales > Breznakiellaceae > WQXQ01. The sequence goes on along the minus strand of BNVF01000006.1, from coordinate 66,249 downwards.
CCCTGTTATTGGCAAAAAATTACATAAAGATAGACAATCAAACCATCAACTTTAACAGCACATGCAAGCTGGAAATCGGTGGTTGGACAGATAATATTTATCTCAAGGATAGCAACGGCAAAGAGAAATTCTGTATCCATTGTTCCACTGTGTTATCCGCCGATATTTTTACTGCATTGCTATCCGCTCAAATAAAATAATTGGGTGCGGGGCTACTGCAATGTCATCTATCGTGTTGATATGCGCTCTCCAGCAGGCCTGGACCCAGGAATGAATGAACATTGTAGGCACAATTCTTTACTTTTTTAGCCAGATTCTCTTATTCCTGGGTTACCACTTTCTCTTCCTCTTCCCCTTTGCATTGACAGTCATCCTAAAACACTTTATTATCTAGGTATAGAATATAATATTTAGTGGGAAGTAACTCGTCGATGGCTCAAAACGTTTTTCAGGGAGAAATGGACCCCGAACTTGCCGCTTTGCTGGGGACCGGGGGAGCGGTGGAGGATAATGCTCCGCCTCCAGATTTTAACGATATTTTTAACGAAAAAAGCGATTCAGCGGAGGATCAAGGCGCGGAAGTTCATGGAGTGGACCTGAGCGCCGATGGTTTTCCAACGGTAACCCAGCGCCTTGAGCCGGTTCCCCACAAGTTTTTTGTTGACCCCAATTACTATAAAATAGCCCTTGGCGGCGAGGGGGACATTGCCCAGCGGGTGCATACCATTCTGCAGAAGTACCTCAATGCCAAGGATCCCAAAGATCGCAGCGTTTTCCGTCAACAGTTTATAACTCCCTTTTGGGACTTTCTCTTAAATGTGGCAAAAAAGACGCCGGGTAAAATACCGCCGCCCAAAAAATTCCTGCTCCGTTTCGGTCTGCTGCACCCTACATTTCTTGATGCCGAAACCAGAAATTTTTTCAGTAAGATCGTCATTGAAAATGTGCTGGATCAACCGGTTTACTACATGGACGAATGGCTCAAAGCGGTAGGGACCGGCGCCATTAGGCCGTCCACCACCGATGAAGTAAAAATCGCCAAAAACAACAACCAAATGCGTATGCAGCAACTGCTGGAAAAAGCTATGGGCAAACTGGACGGTTCCAAGGCTCTGCTCAAGGCAAAGGATCAGGAGCGGTTGAATACCGAAGGAATACTGCAAGACCGGATAGGCGTTATCTTTGAACATTTTCCCCTGGACGGTTTTGAGGATGTCAATTCCTGTTACAGTGATGCTCAAAAACGTACCTTCGGCGAAATTCAGGAATTATTAAAAAACCTCATAAAAATCGATCACGAGCTGGAAATGTCCATGAAGGACTACTACCAGGCGGAAACGGATGTCACAACCCTGCAGGATAAGGTTGAGGAAGAGGGCGGCGTTCTTACCGTAGACCTTCAGGCCATAGATACCGAATTCGATACTATCCGCCAAATGGCAAAACTCACTATCGGCCGGCAGGGGAATCACTTTCCCGTCTTAACCAGTGAATATTTTCACTGCGGCCCCAACGATACAGGATTCCGGGAAAATATCATCTCCCTGCTGGGACGCATCGAAAGCATCGATCCTGAAGCCTTTTGCAGATCCTACAAAAATCGGCTCAACCGCATCGCCCCCTATGTGGTGCTCATCCCCACTTATGGCGATACGGGAATCTGCTGGGAGCCCTTTGACCGTTTTAACCGGGCCACCAGCCGGGGACGCATCGTTATCCCCATGTATCCCAAAAATTTATACATCGCCCTGCTTTCCGCAGTTGCGGATCTCCGCTGGCAGGTAGCAAAGGAAAAAGCCTCTTACTACTGGATGGAAGAGGGCCTCACCGGAAATTACTATCAGTGGTTTGCGGCCCAAAAATTAAAAGGCGACGTCAAAGAATATTTTATTCAGGATTACATTACCTGGATGACCAAAGAAGCGGAAGGTATACAAAAACTCGACAAGGAAGTCCGCGGAACTTTCTGGCGCCATATGCCCTTCTCCAAAGAGGTTAAAGAAAAACTCCGCAACCGCAGTTATGTGTACCAGGAACTCTACCAGCGTGATGTAAACCGCTCCATGTCTGACGGGTATTGAAAATTATTTAAATTGGCTCTATGAAAATAAGCCCCCGGCCTTCGGCCCCCTATCCTGCAAAGCCGCCGCAGAAAGTCTCAGCACCATACAATGCCTTGCCGCAGATAAAAGTCGCCGGCCTGAACTCCTCGGGCACGGCGGCTGCCCGCTCTGTCCCGGCGCTGCTGGCTTCGCTGGGGCTCCCGGCGGATCGGCTTTCGGCTTCAATTGTCCCGGCTGCCAAATTTTTTGCCCTTCCGCTGGAACCGGCGCTGCTGGCACAAATCCGCCGCCAGGCGCTTGCTGCGGGAACCGCGCCCCAGGCAGAAACTTTGTCCCTGGCGGCTGCCGCTGCTGCGGACAAGGGCGTGGAACTCAGCAGGGCAGGGCTTGAGGACTATGCGGCGGCACTGGAAACAACCCCCATCGACCCGGACAGTCAGGAGGGACAGAACCCGGAAATGCAGGAAGGGCAGCAGGGCAGGCGCAATCCTGAGAGGCGGAGATCGCAAGAGAGAGCGGACCCGGAAATCGCCGCTATCGCCAACCCGCAGACCCTCAAAGAGACAGTCCTTGCTATGGCCGGACAAAATCCCCTGCTGGACATTTTGAACCGGCTCCCGGGCAAAAATGGGCAGCGCTGGTTGGTGTTTCCGTTCAATTTTATGGATCAGGGGGATGAGTACCGGGTATCGCTCAAGATTTTACTTGGTGAACATGAAACCGGGCATTTGGCTGGCCGAACAGGATGTTTGACCCTGGAAATTACCAAAAGCGGCCGGGACAAACGGCGCTGGCTTTTTGTTTTGGATAGGGCGGGCGGAAAAAATTTGCATATCACCGTGTATCTTCAGCCGGCATATTCAAAAAAGGCGCTGAAATCTCTCGTACAGGAAATTGCACAGTGTTTGGAAATTTCGCCTGATGGCATTTCCATTCAAAATTATAAGGAATCTTTCTCTTTTATGGCGGAAAATCGGGATGATGTATTGCTTTCCATAAATGAAGAGGTGTAACATGGGGAAAAGGAGAATCGCCGCTGCTATTGGGTATGGGCCGGAAGATGCAGCGCCGCGCTTGCTTGCCTCAGGCAGGGACAGAGCTGCGGAGCGGATCATTGCCCTGGCTGAAGAAGCCGGAGTAACGGTGATCGAGGAACCGGCCCTGGCGGTTTTGCTTGACTCCGGGGTGCAGGTTGGGGATATTATTCCGGTGTGGTGTTGGGAAGCCACAGCCAGAATTTTAGCCTTTGTTTTAAAAAAGGATAGGTAATGAAAAAAATCGAGGTGAATACATTAAAGCCGGGTCTTATCTTTTCAGATCCAGTCTATATTGAAGATAATAATCTCCTGGTGCCTGCGGGTATTCCTCTGCGAAAAAAGGACATCGACCGGCTCAAATCCTGGGGCATTGATACCGTTGAGACCGATGGCAAAATAACCAGCGAGGCGTCGTCAAAAGAGAAGAAGACCGGCGCCGCAAATGCGACGGATACTGTACCGGCGGACACAGACGGGGGGAAAGCCGGTTCCGCGAAAGGGGCATCCAATATGCTCTCCCTTACCGAGGTTCAGGAAAATACCAGCGCTTACCGCGACTATATAAATCTTATCGAAAAACTAGACTCGGTTTTCAATCATGTCGCCGATGGGGTTTCGGTGGAAGCCCGTTCCATCGATAATATCAGCTCCCAACTGCTCCAGGGGGTCAGGGAACAGCGGGACAGTTTCATCGGCTTTATTCTGGGCGGCGAGGTATCCGGCTATGAACTGGCGAAAAGTTCGGTGAATACCGCCATACTCTCGGCATTGATCGCCCAGGAACTCAAACTGGCTAATCACAAAATTTTACAAATCACCACCGGGGCGCTCCTGCACGATATGGGAATGCTCCGGCTTCCCAAAGAAATTCTGGATAAAAAGGGCGGGCTTTCGGATGCGGAGCTTCGGCGGATTAAAAGTCATCCTCTGTATACCCACAAAATTGTGTCCAAGGAACTGCTCTACCCTGAAGAGGTGAGCATCATTACCCTGCAGCACCACGAGCGCTGGGATGGCGAAGGTTACCCACGGCAAACATCAGGGGACGCTATCGACCTGGGCGCCCGGATTGTATCGGTGGCCGATGCTTTTGAGGCTATGGTAAGCCAAAAATCCTACCGTAATTCGATGGTGGGCTATCAGGCCATGAAAAACCTGCTCTCCGACAATTCCCGGCGCTTTGATCCTGATGTACTCAAGGCATTTATTCAGACTATGGGAATATATCCCATTGGTTCTATTGTGCTCCTGAACAACGGGGCTATGGCGCGGGTCATTGAAGTGCATGGAGAAGCCCCGCTCAGGCCGAAAATTCATGTGTTGGTGGATGAATTCGGCAAGGTTTTCAAATCCGAAGAGGGGGATACTATCGATCTTTTGACCGAAAAAAGTCTTTTTATCGCCAAAGCGGTGGATCCCAGGGAATTGGCCAAACAGAATGCATAGCGCCGGCCTGGGCCGGGAAGGGGAAGAGCGGGCGGCCGGTCTTTTGGAAGCGGCAGGTATGAGCATTATTGCGAAAAATGTTCGTTCCCAGCGGGGCGAAGTGGATATTGTAGCTCTGGATGGGGAAACTATCGTGTTTGTAGAGGTAAAAGCCTGGTCCGTCTATGGCATGGAAGACCTGCAATATGGCCTAAATTTAAAAAAACAGCGCCGAATCATCGAAACCGCTAAGTATTTTCTTTCCACCCATCGAGAATATAATAGGAAGGCCGTTCGCTTTGACGTGATATTTGTCGGTAAAGATGCATTATCGGGTGAGCCCGCTGTTACCCACCTTGCATCAGCCTTTACGGAGCGTGTATGATGATGGGACGATCTTTGAGTTCCACAAAACTTGAACAATTACGGCATCGGATAAATGATAAGGATTATCTGCACGCAGCAATCCAGCGGATAGCTTTTGTGTTGAGTAATGAATTGATGGATCTGCACCAGGAAGGAGTCCATAATGAGCGGCAGCGGAAAAAGCGGAGATAACCGCGGGAACCGCAGGCGTTTTTCCAAACGCCGGGAACGGGATTCTTCATCCGTCAGGCAGGATACTTCCCGGTCTGAGGGATCGGGCCGGAATTCCAAAAAAGCAGGCGAAAATCCCCTTACCGATGGAAAATTCGAAAAGAGCCGAAATAGTCTCTATGAACGGCCCCGCTGGATTCCGCCCAAAACGCCCAGCGAGCCCATCCCCATACCGGACTGCCCCTGGTGCGGCCAACCCATAAAAGACATATCCGCCGCCATTGCGGACAAAGCTACCGGCGCGGCCATCCACTTTGACTGTGTGATAGCCAGGCTGGGTGAAGGGGAGACCCTGGAAAGTGGCGACGCGATCAGCTACATAGGCGGCGGGCGTTTCGGCGTTATTCATTTTAGTAACCCCTCTGACGCCAAGGACTTTACGATAAAAAAAATTTTCGAATGGGAGAACAAGGACGACCGTTCCGAATGGCGCCGCTCTATCAGCGACCATTTCTCGGTAACCTGAACCCTGCAAGATGAACGAAGAAAACATCGACAAAGAAGAAGCAGAAAAGGAATTTCTTGCCAATCCAAAAATAGTGGAGAATTATTCTTTTTTACAGGGGATTGGCGTTTTTGAGTTCGTCAACAGCCTGGAAAGGGAGATACGCAATTACAAGACTCTTCTTACCAGGGGTCTGGATATTTTCAACCGTACCAGCATTGACGAGATAATGGACGCCACAGTCTGGCAGATTTCGGATCATTTCCTGCCTTCGTTTATCACCTTCCTCTGGAAACCGATTCAAACAAGAGACGATATCACCATCAAATCGTACAAGAACTACAAGCCTGTTGAAGTGAATATCAATGTGGACAGTATCAAGCCATTTGAAGCTTTTTTTCAACAGTTTCCCAGGCCGATCAACTTCGATCTGTTAGCCTTTGAATTAAAGAATGATGAGGCCATTGAGCCCTTTACGTCCATTGAGCCGGAAATAGTCATACCCATTCTTGGCCCCTTTGGTCTCTACGGAATTATTGTGGTTGGCCGGAAGATTCTGGAAGGCGAATACGCCCAGGAAGAACTGCTCTTTTTGCAGCGACTCATGTCTTTTGTGTCCCAGGCGATCAAGAATCACCTGCACTACGAACATTCCCTGCGTGATGTGAAAACCGGTCTCTACAATCACGGCTTTTTTATGACCCGCCTGAACGAGGAAGTTTCCCGGACAAGGCGTACCGGCTGCGCATCTTCCATGATCGTTATGGATGTGGACAAATTCAAAAATTTTAACGACCACTACGGCCATCTGGCCGGCGATAAAGTGCTGGAAAATCTCGCCCTGGTTATCAAGCAAAGCGTCAGAACCGATGACATTCCTTCCCGTTTTGGTGGTGAGGAATTCACCGTGCTGCTTCCCCATACCGACAAAGACACGGTATGGACGGTGGCGGAGCGGCTGCGATGCAGTGTCGCCGAAATGCAGGTTCCCTGGGAAATTGCCCTGCCCCAGGTTACCATCAGTTTAGGTATCTTCACTTTTGATCAGGACAGTGAGGTGGAGTCCGCCGACATTATACGCCGCGCCGACGAGGCGCTTTACCTTTCCAAAGAGCAGGGCCGGAATCGCTCCACCATGTGGAGCCCTGATCTCATGAGTACAATGCAAAAGGAATAATCATGATTGGCATTATCGGCGCTATGGAGGACGAGGTCAGCTTTCTCCGTAACTCCCTGGAAAAATGCGAAACTTCCAAAACCGGCGAATTTGAATTCTACGCAGGCGAGCTGGAAGGAAAGTCCGTGGTGGTGCTCCGTTGCGGTATAGGCAAGGTCAACGCCGCAGTGGGCTGCGCCCTGCTCATCCACCGCTTCAAACCCGCTTTTGTCATAAACACCGGTTCTGCCGGCGGCATAGATACTGCCCTGCAATTCGGCGATGCCATCATCTCCACCGGCCTGGTATACCACGATGTAGATGTTACCGCCTTTAGCTATGCCCCGGGCCAGCTCCCGGGCCAGCCCCAAATTTTCCCTGCCGACGAAGCCTTAATTGTCTGCGCCGAACAGGCAGTGGACGAACTCAAGCGGGAGGGCCTCCTTCCCGCCGCCTTTAACCACCGCCGCGGCCTTATCGGTTCCGGCGACGTTTTTATGCACGAACCGGAACGCATTGCCGCCGTCCGCCGCCTTTTCCCCGGCATCGCCGCCGTAGAAATGGAAGGCGCCGCCATTGCCCACTGCTGCCGCCTTTTCGCCGTTCCCGCGCTGGTCATCCGCGCCCTCTCGGACATCGCCGGTGTTGAGTCGCCGGTCAAGTTTGACGAGTTTCTGCCAATAGCTTCACGGCACTCAGCGGAAATTGTGCGCAGGATCGTTGCGAAGAGCGGTAAGTAGCGCCCACCGGCCGATTGTACAAAGCCCCATTCCTGGTTTTATAATTTGTATAGCTATGACTAAGCCCTATACCATTGAAGAAATAAAAAACAAAGTCTCCAACACTGTCCGGCACTACGGCGTAAAGAGAGCGTACCTTTTTGGCTCCTATGCGCGGGGAGAAGCCGGAGCGGATCTCGCGCCTACGGCACGCCTGAGACCTGCTTCCACCACACGGCCTTAAATGATCTGATTGAAACACTGCTATATAGACAGAGGAGTGACACCGGTTTCCGGGGGTATCCCTCTTCTTAATTCCTACAGCAATGTAGTATACTAATGCAAAGGAGCAGCAAATGGAAAAAATTGCCAGTTTTCAAGTGGATCATCTCCGGTTAAAACCGGGTGTTTTTGTTTCCCGCAAGGATCGTTTTGGCGGCGCGGTGCTTACTACTTTTGACCTGCGCTTCAAGGAACCTAACAAGGAGCCGGTAATGGATCAGCCGGCGCTCCATACGATTGAGCATCTGGGCGCTACTTTTCTCCGTTCCCACAGGGAATGGGCTCCCCAGGTAGTCTACTTTGGCCCTATGGGCTGCCGCACCGGCTTTTATGTGATTCTGGAAGGGGACCTTAATTCTGAAGGAATACTCCCCCTGCTGCTGGAAATGTTGGACTGGATAGAAACGTTTGACGGCCCCATCCCCGGCGCCGCTGCCGCCGAATGTGGCAACTGGCGCGAACAGAACATCGATATGGCTAAATGGGAATGTCGCCGCTATGCCGCGCTTCTGCGTAACCCCGGCAGGGAAAATCTGAATTATCCGGGGTAGATTGAGTAAAATCTTCAGCGGCCGACGGGAGTCGCCTTCCAGTCGCAGACATCCTGTCTGCTCCTTCCAGGCCGGGGTTTCTGCTCCGCCCGCATCCTTGCGGGCTGCCCCCAAAAAGCCTACGCCAGCTCGGCTTTTTGGGGTCACAGAAACCCTTCGACTCCCGCATTTCTCGCTTTTTTTTATCTTTATGAATAAAATAATTAATTTTGGTAAATAAAATCTTCAGCGGCCGACGGGAGTCGCCTTCCAGTCGCAGACATCCTGTCTGCTCCTTCCAGGCCGGGGTTTCTGCTCCGCCCGCATCCTTGCGGGCTGCCCCCAAAAAGCCTACGCCGGCTCGGCTTTTTGGGGTCACAGAAACCCTTCGACTCCCGCATTTCTCGCTTTTTTTATCTTTATGAATAAAATAATTAATTTTGGTAAATAAAATCTTCAGCGGCCGACGGGAGTCGAACCCGCGTCACAAGCTTGGGAAGCTTGGATAATACCGTTATATGACGGCCGCTAAAGGGAATTTTATTCTAGTGAAGGGGCTGGTCTCTGTCAATAACTTTTACCGTACCGAAACGGTCTGCCGTACCTGGCTGTCGCCGAAGCCTTCGATGGATTTGACCAGGGCAAGCCAGTAGTTCGCTTCGGTTTCGGAGGTGTAGGGACCTACACGCACCCGGTACCAGGTTTTGCCTTCCACTTCACGGTTCTCGATGATCGAAGTGATGCCTTTTGAAGCGAGGGTTTCTTTTACCCCCTCGGCCCGGACTTTGGCGGTAAAGGCGCCGGTTTGTACCCAGAAATCGTTGTGAGTCTTGGATGGTGCAGGTTGGACGGTGGCTGGCCTGGCTGCGGCAGGTCTGGCCGCAGGTGTAGCTGCGGGTTTAGCGGCGGCAGGCACGGGTCTAGCTGGGGCAGGCGCAGGGGAGCGGCTTACTGCCGGAGCGGGCACGGCTGAGCCGGAGCGGACTTCGCTTGCGGCGGGGGTGTCGGGGACAGCTGCGGCGCTGGGTTTTGGAACATTAATGGTAACATTGGCGGGAGTGTCTCCTTCAATTTTTATGGTTTCCACCGGAACTTCACCGCTTATGTAAAAATTGGTTTCCTGTGATGCGCTTACCGAAGGCGGAGTCTGAATTCCCCGGATATCATCGGCGTTTCTCACCATTTCAGAAGCGTCAACAGACGCCGGCTGGGTTCGGACGGGTCCTGCCGCGATGGGCTGAGAAAAGGCCGTCCTGGTTCCCGAAGACTTGGGCGTCAATATTAAAATGGCGGCGCTTATAATTATTACCAAAAAAACACCCACAGATACGGCAACGAGCAGCAGCTTTTTCTTTTCTTTTTCCATGATCAAAAAATCCCCTCTTCAGATAAAATTGCATCACTTAAAATTGCATCAATCTGACTTTCTAATTTCGCTTTTAAGCGCCGGGAATCAGACAATCCCCGGTTCTCTACTCTGTATATATCGGCTTTTCTCATAAAATATTGAGTGGTGAAATCTTTCTGGCTGATAAAACGCTTTAATAACACAAACAGGGAAAGTCCGTCCCGTTTTCGTGCCCGCAGCAGCCGGGTAAAAAACGGTGCCGTAACCAGGATGATACGATCCAGTTGTTCAAAGGTTGTAGATCTATGCAGCAGAGCTGCGTTGATAATGCAGGTTTTTCCGTTCCGGGCAGCGATCCATTCATCGGTCAGGCGATTTGCCCCTGGATGCACAATCGCCTCCAGAGCGGCCAATTCCTCCGGCTTTCCGAAAACTTTTCTCCCTAACAGCCGCCTGTCTACAGTCCCGTCGGGCTTTTGGAGCTCCCTGCCAAAGCGAAAAAAAATCGCCGCCTTTTCAGCCTCGATGGCGACATGGCCCAGTTTATCCACATCCAATACCGGCAGCCCCCGCTGTTCCAAAAGTGCGGCAACATGGTTTTTTCCGGCGCAATAGGTTCCGGTAAGACCGATCAGCATATTTTAACATCGGCAGGAAGAGTGGCCACAATGAACGTTGGCAAACAGCGTCCGCTTCGTTATAATAGAATAAAGGCGGTTCAAACCGTTTACAAGGAGTTTACTATGGCAATAATGCAGATTTTTTACGATTACGAGTGTCCCTATTGCAAGAAAGGCTACGAATACCTGGTTGACCAGATCGGGGATCATCCTGAAATTGAAATCGAATGGCGGCCGGTGGAGTCCCATCCCCTGCCGGAGGATCATCCTCCCCATACCTACCTGTCCTGCCAAAGTTATTACATCGCCAAAGAGCTGGGCGCCGATATGCCCGCCTTCCACGCCGCCATGTTTCAGGCCATTGCCATTGAGCGGCAAAACGTGGAAAAGCCCGAAGTGCTCTGCGGGATTCTCAAAGGCATAGTGGACACCGCCAAATTCCGCGCCATTCTGGATTCAGGAAAATACGCCAAACAAATTGATGAGAACAACGACCTTGCCTACGAAAAGAGCGGCGTCTGGTTCGTGCCCGCATTCAGAATGAACGGCAAAAAACTCGACGCCAAGGGCGGGGCGGGGATTACTGCGGAGGAGCTGAAACAATTTCTTGGGTAATTGAATCCGGCGCCGGCTATTGAAACAGCTAATGAAGGCTGGCCGGCGCCTTTCCGCGATTGCACAAAGCTCGTCCAAATCATGGATATAGGGCGGCTCTTCTTCCAAAACAATCAGCGATCCTTTTAGGTACATGTTGACGGCCAGATATTCGGCAACCGATAAATCGCGCTCCGCAAGAATCCGCCAATCTTCAACACTGTTTGTCTGTTTAGCCATAAATCCGTATCCCGTCCCTGTTTACTACCCGCTCCAGAGTAAAATCATCCAGGCGGTTGATAAAATCCTTTTTCTTCTTTGCCACAATATCCACCGGCATAGACTTTTTGCGGGCAATCGCAAAACGGATTTGCAGGCCCGCGTCAATATCCCGCAGAGGATAGTCGTCCTGTAATACTACATAGAGGTCCAGATCGGAATCTTTATGGGGTTTCCCGTAGGCATAGGAGCCGAACAGGAATATTTGCTCCACCGGGATTGAGTGGATGATGAGTTCCGTGAGTTTGTCCAACTCCGCCTGAATCGCTGCGTCCATAATAGACACTATAACGCCATCCGGGCGTACTTTCAAGTTAATGAAAATCCCCCCATCTCTTGCCCGTCTCTACACTTACCCGTAATGGTATGCGCAATTTTACGGCTTGTTTCATTTCGGCCTTGACCAGGCTCACTGTCGCTTCGGCTTCGAATTTGGGACATTCCAGAATGAGTTCGTCGTGGACTTGCAGCAGCAGGCAGGCGGGGCTTTGCCCGGCGGTAAGACGTTTGTCCAGATACATTATTATATTATTGTTGATATAAGGTAATATATTTTATTGACATTTTTAATATATTATTATATTATATTTGATATTATTCTGGTTTACTAAGCAATGTTATCCGCGCATGCGGTAAGCATAAAAATTTTTGATGGTGGGAAAAACCACGAAGGATTTATTTATGGCAATAGAATATAACATCCGCGGAAGGAAGGTCACAATTGACGAAGTTGACGGCGAGGTTTTTGTTGATGGGAACCGTGCAGACCTAAGAAAAGGAGGCGTTTTCTCAGGCTCCGTTATGTGGATGTCTCGCGGCGGAACCGAGATTAAGGAACTCCAGGGAAAAACCCTTGAAGAGGCTCTGATCTACAAGGGGAAGATATAAGTCTTTTCCACAGTTGGGAGCCCCGGAAAACGCGAACCTTCAGTTCGATAGTTTTGTGGGGTTTATAGCTCAAATACCTCGTCAAGTCTATCCAGATTAGCCCTAATGTCTCCGCCTATTACGGCATCGGCAATGTGTATGCAAACACAGGAGAATGGGAAAAAGCCATTCAGGAATATACGAAGTCTATCCAGCTCAATCCGGAAGACTCGCATGTTCATTTGAACTATTACAACCGTGGCTGGGCCTATTACAAGTGCAATCGCATAGAAGATGCGCTCGTGGATATTGAGAAAGCTGTGCAAATTGTTCCAGATGATGAGGATTATCTAAGGGGACTTGAGGTGGTAAAAAACAGCAGCAAAGGTGATATTGATATAGCGTTTATTCAACATGAAATAAAAATCCTCCTCATTTGTTCCGGTATCTGTGCTGCTATTGGCATTATTATCGGAATAATCAGTTGCGGCGGATATTATGGCGATGGGCAACTCTTGGCCAATATTTTTCTTGGAATCTGGATCGGTGCTGGCGTTGGTGCAATTTTAGAATATATTCGCGCAATACCCGCTGTCTTTTCGTCTGCGGTAAAAGAAGAGGATTTGGAGCGGGGCTTAAAAGTACACTTCTTGGCCTCCTCATTTGGCTCGTCATTTTTATCATTGGAGGACCGATTGGAATGCTCGTGAAGATTTTGAAAAGAAAGCATGAGATTAATAAAATCAAAAAGGGTGCGAAGAACAGGTAAAAATGTAAACCCAACAGTATACGTATTTAGTGGCCGGGTAGAACCGGGTGGTTACCCACCCGGAGCTCTCACGGTTACTGTATCCCGCTAATGCGCGCTTGCTTTAGCAAGCGTAGCGCGCGCCGCTCGAATTAATGAAAGTCTCCCCCGCCCAAAACCCGCACAGCGTCAAGCTGTGTGGATGAAAAATTCAGCACGGCGTAGCGCTCGTAAATTCCACTGTATGCTGCCAATGCGCGGCTGCTTTAGCAGACGCAGTGCGCGCTGTGCAAATTAATGAAAGTCTCCCCATCGCTTGCCTGTCTCCACACTTACCCGTAATGGTATGCGCAATTTCACGGCTTGTTCCATCTCGGCTTTGACCAGGCTTACTGTCGCTTCGGCTTCCGCCTTGGGACATTCCAGAATGAGTTCATCGTGGACTTGCAGCAGCAGGCGGGCGGGGCTTTGTTCGGCGGCAAGGCGTTTGTCCAGATTCAGCATGGCGGTTTTGACGATGTCGGCGGCGGAACCCTGGATGGGGGTGTTTACCGCAATGCGCTCGGCAGCGGCTTTTTCGGGTTTGTTCCGGGAGTTGATGGTGCGGATGTAGCGGCGGCGGCCGAGAATTGTGGAGGCGTAGCCGGTATTTTCGGTTTTTTTGATCAGGTTTTCGATGAAACGGCGCACGCCGGCGTAGGTGTTGAAATAGGCGTCGATGAAGTTTGCGGCGTCGGTGCGGGTGATGCCCAGCTCGTTGGCAAGGCGGAAGGCGCTCATGCCGTACATCACGCCAAAGTTAATGGTTTTGGCAATGCGGCGCTGTTCGCTTTTCACCTCACCCTCGTCTATGCCGAAAATCAGCGCCGCAGTGCGGGCGTGCACGTCTTTGTCGTCTTTGAAAGCGGCGATGAGGTTTTCGTCTTCTGAAAGATGAGCCAGCACTACCAGTTCGATCTGGCTGTAGTCGGCGGAAATGAGAACGCAGCCGGACTTGGCGATAAAGGCCTCCCGTATGCGGCGGCCTTCTTCCGCCCTGATGGGAATGTTTTGCAGATTGGGTTCCCTGCTGGAAAGGCGGCCGGTAGCGGTGCCGGTCTGTACAAAGTTGGTGTGCAGCCTGCCCTCTTTGTCGGCCATATCCGCCAGGGTATCAACATAGGTGGACTTGAGTTTTGCCAGAGTACGGTGGCGGAGTATGAGCGCCGGCACCGGGTCTTCACGGGCCAGTTCTTCCAGGGCTGCGGCGTCGGTGGAGTAACCGGTTTTGGTTTTTTTTCCGGGCTTGAGTTTTCGCTCGGTAAAGAGCACTTCCTGAAGCTGCTTGGTGGAAGCAAGGTTGAATTCGTGGCCCACGTTTTTCCAGGTTTCACTCTGAATGTGATCGAGCTCTATCGAAAGTTCCTTGCCGTATTCGGTGAGGACTTTGGGCTCGATCTTGATTCCCACCCCTTCCATCTCGGCGAGAATGGGGAGCAGGGGCATTTCAAGATTTTCAAAAAGCCCCAGGGCGTCGGCGGCTTTTAGCTGGGGTTCCAGGTGGCACATCATCCGTATGCAGAGGTCGGCGTCTTCCGCCGAGTAACGGGCTGCCGTTTCCAGTGGAACCGCATCAAAGGTACAGCCCTTGGGCACAATGTCAAAGTAGGTAATGGGCGTATAATCGAAAGTATAGGAGGCCAGCGAATCCAGGGAATAGTTGTTGCGCTCAGGGTCGGCGAGCCAGGCGGCCACCATAGTGTCCCAAACCTTGCACTGCCAGCGATCAATACCCCAGCCCCGGCTTACCTTGTAATCGAATTTTGCGTTATGTGCAACAATAGTCATTTTAGGGTCGGCGAGAAGCGGAGCCAGGAGGGCGCGGACTTTTTCCGGATCGAGGTATAGTTGGGAGTTGGATTGACCTGTTTGCTCGTTAGCTGCAATGCCAACGCCGTGGGGCGCAACCGGCACGTAGAAGGCTTCTTTGGGCTTGAGGGCCAGCGAAATGCCGATGGGGCGGGAATGCCAGGCGTCAAGGGAATCGGTTTCAAAATCCAGAGTCAGGAGTTTTTGCTTTTTTGCCTCATCAAGAAGGGATTTAAATTCAGCCAGATCAAGGATGATTTTGTAGACGCCGTCGCCCAGCAGGGACGGATCGGCCTGCACAAAACGCGGGTCCGCGAACTCCGCCATATCGCGGGCTCCCGCCGAAGCCGGGTCATTTGTCTGATCCGCGCCGCCTTGCTCCGGGGTTCCCACATTACCTGCGCCTGCGCTGCCCACGGCGGGATCAAGCTGCTTGGCGCTCTGGCGTATACCCTCGCGGAAAAGTACCCGTGCGGCGGCAGGGCGGTTCAGGCTTTCCACTGAAAGCTCATCAATTTTTTTTATCTGCAGCGGTACTTGTGTTTCAAGACGGATCAGGGATTGGGAAAAGTAGGCGCTTTCTTTTCCCTCGGCGATTTTTTTTCCGATAGAACCTTCAATGGCGGCGATATTTTTGTATATATCATCCAGGGAACCGTAGCGGGCCATGAGCTTGACTGCGGTTTTTTCGCCTATCCCCTTTACGCCGGGAACATTGTCGGAACTATCGCCGGTAAGAGAGAGCAGATCCAGTACCCTGTTGGGGTTTACGCCCCATTCGGTTTTGACCTCTTCGGGACCGATCAGCTCCCAGGAAGGGCCGCTGCTTCCGCCGCCGCCGGAATCGCCTTTTTGGGTTTTGACAGGCCGCAGCTCGAAAATTCCATCACCTACCAACTGCAAAAGATCCTTGTCCGAGGAAAGAATATAACATTGCCGTTTTTCCGCCCGGCACTGTTCGGCCAGGGTGGCAATGATATCATCTGCCTCAAAGCCGTCTACCCGCAGGCTGGGAACGCCCAGGGCAGTCAAAAATTCCTCTACCAGCGGCACCTGCTCGTGCAGATCATCCGGCGCCTTCTGCCTGTTCGCCTTGTACTCACTGTACATCTTGTGACGGAACGTAGGAGTCCGTGAATCGAAAATCGCCGCCAATCGCTGCGTTTTCTGCAAAACCGCATTGGAGCTTTCATTCCCGTCCCGGCGGGCACCGTCCGCCACGGGCGCCCCATCGTTCAAGAGACTTACCACGGTCCGGGAAAAACCGAACAGGGCTGAAACATTCCGGCCCGTGCTATTCCGCAGGGGATGGGTCATAAAAGCAAAGTAGGAACGGTAGATAAGACCGTAAGCGTCCATCAGGTACAAAGGGGGGAGTTTATCCGGCATGGCATTATTGTAACATGGGCTGATTGCAAAATATAGGGGATGTAGCCGCTAAACGGTAATTTGTTGCACAGTGTAACATTTCCTCACTCATCAAATCGGGGTGGGCGGGGCAGCGGGGCGCTGAAAGTGCCGGATGAATCCGCCTACGCAGCCTCCCGCCCGGATGAGCGATTTACACTGAGCTTTGCGAGTTAAGGTATTCAGAGCGGATATCATATTCAGGGAACCGGGCGGCAATGGAAACAGCTATGTTCAGCCTACGGCTGCTTACTCTCGCTGGTCTGCTCCGGCGGGGAGCGCCGGAAAACTTTCAGCGCCCCGCTGCCCCGCCCACCCCGATTTGCAGTTGTGGAGTTGGTTACACTGTTCAATAAATCACCATTTCCCTTCGAAGAGAGGGAATGTGCTATTCACCACGGGCAAGAAATAACCCACAAGCCCTCCCCGCTGTTGCATTAGCGAGTATTTCTTACTCGTAGCAGGCGACACATTCCACCTTACGGAGCAAAATTCCCTATTCCCCCTCAGCGGAAGAAAATGGTAATTGGCTGCTGTATACATAACCGGCAAATGCAAGCGAAGGAGCCCTGAATCCCGGGGTAAATCGGGAGCGCACTTTGAAAAAATGTTAAAGGGCGGTCTGGGGTGGAAATCACCTCTTGAGCCGAGTTATTCCCCGCCCACTACCGCACGTGAAACGTGTTATATAGACAAATGTAACATGGCGTGGCGCTCAATGAATGTATCGCAAACAGTAACTGTAGCCTGCCTTTAGGCAGGCGTACGCGCCGGTGAAAGGGGTGAGTTTCCGCCCCAGGCCGCCAAGTAAATTTTCTGTGCGCTCCCGGACAGAAATCAGGATTCAGGGCTCCTTCGCTTGTGGTAGTACGATAACGTAACAGCGCGACAAATTACCGTTGTACAGCCTTTCCCATAGTTTCTTTTTATGCTTTGGTTTATACTTTTAACAATTATGTTTCAAAAGAGGTTTGAATGAGCGACCAGTATGATGATCAAAAAAAGGACAAGAAAAAAAATAAGTCCCAGTTTCCTTTTGGCGGCCCCAAGCTGCCGGATATGAAACCTTTTGGAGGATGGAAATTCTCTATTATTTATATCATTGCCCTGATAATCGGGATGAGCCTTTTCAATTATGTGTTTCTTAACAGGGTGAATCCTTCTATCGATTTTTCTGAGTTTAAATCGCGTATTTCCGCCGGTGAAATTAAGCGGGTGGAGATAACGGATTCCCACTTTACCGGCTACACCTCTGTGGCCAAACGGGAAACGGCCCGTTCCCCCTTTCGTTCGCCTTACGTTCCGGTACAGGATAAAGTGTACCGTACTGTGGCTATCTACGATCCCGATTTCATCAAATTGCTGGACGAGAAAAACATAGCTTACGGCGCGGTCTCCCGTGAAGGAAGCGCCATACTCAACATTATTTTTAGCTGGGTTTTGCCGATAGCTTTTTTCATTTTTATCTGGCGTTTTTTGATGAAGCGCCTGGGCAATATGGGCGGCAATGTTCTTTCGGTGGGGCAGAACCGGGCGGTGATTGTCGCCGAGGGTGACATCGTTACGCGATTTAACGATGTGGCCGGTGTGGACGAGGCCAAAGAAGAATTGGTGGAAGTGGTGGACTTCCTGAAAAACCCGCGGAAGTATACCGACATAGGCGGCAAGATTCCCAAGGGTGTGCTGCTGGTGGGGCCGCCGGGAACCGGTAAGACTCTGCTGGCCCGGGCGGTTGCCGGCGAGGCGGGGGTGGCCTTTTTCCGTATGAGCGGCGCCGATTTTGTGGAGATGTTTGTCGGCGTTGGCGCTGCCCGCGTGCGGGATCTTTTTAAACAGGCCCGCGACAAAGCGCCGTGTATTATTTTTATTGATGAGTTAGACGCCATTGGCAAAAGCCGAATCAACAACATCGGCGGGGGCAATGATGAGCGGGAACAGACTCTGAATCAGCTTTTGGTCGAAATGGACGGCTTTGACGCCACCAGCGGCCTTATCATACTGGCGGCCACCAACCGGCCCGATGTGCTGGATCCCGCACTGCTGCGTCCCGGCCGCTTTGACCGCCAGGTGCTGGTGGATCGCCCCGACCTGAAAGGCAGGGAGGCAATTCTGCGGATTCATTCCAAGCCGGTAAAGCTCGATCCGACAGTGGATCTTACAGTAGTCGCACGGATCACTTCCGGGTTTTCCGGCGCGGATTTGGCCAACATAGTCAACGAGGCAGCGCTCCTTGCAGTACGGGGCGGCAGAAAGCTGGTGACACAGAAAGACTTTGACGAGGCAATCGAGAAGACCGTGGCGGGTCTCCAGAAGAAGACCAGGGTGCTTAAACCGGAGGAACGGCGGCTCACCGCGTATCACGAATCGGGCCATGCCATGGTTGCCGCATTTACACCTAACGCTGATCCGGTAACAAAAATTTCAATTATTCCTCGTGGTTTTGCTTTGGGTTATACCCTGCAAATGCCGCTGGAGGACCGCTACACTGTTACCCGCTCCGATCTCCTGGGAAGGATAGACATTTTATTGGGAGGCCGCATCGCCGAGGAGATGATCTCCGGCGAATACTCCACCGGCGCGGCCAACGATCTGACCAAGGCAACAGATATAGCCCGCAAGATGATAACCGATTACGGCATGAGCGATCGTTTCCGTAATGTCGCCCTTACTTCCCGTGGCACAAGCATGACCGGCGTTGAGCGGCAGGAACCGATGTTCCAGCGGGAATATGCCGAAAGTACCCAGCAGTATGTTGATGAGGAGATCGCCCGCATTGTCGAGACTGAGTACGCCAAGACAAAAGATACTCTGGAGAAAAGCCGCAATATTTTGGAACGGGTGGCACTTGCGCTCCTGGAAAAAGAAACTCTGGATGAGAAGGAGTTCAAGGAGTTGATGGGACAGGTGGAAAGCCCCGCACCGGAAGCGGCCCCGGTGAGTTGAGCAAGCGGAAGCGGCTGCGGCTATTTCCACTGTCCTGCATATTCGCCCTGCCGATCCATAAAATCGGAGACCAAATCTTTGGCAACATGGTAAGCGCCAATTAAAGGATGAGCCATTAATGCCCGAATAGCATATTCCGCCGATCCATGAATAATGGCATCCACACTAAGCCGTTCGTACGCTTTCACCGCCTTTATGATAGAAAACACCTCATCCCCCACCGTTCCAATGGGTACCGGAGCCGGACCCTGGGCATCTACTTTACAGGCAATTTCCACTACATCGTCATCGGCGAGACCGTGAATTGCAGCCATGGAAAGTGAAGGCGGACGATTGGTAAAATTAAAAATCCAGGCCTCCGGGGCCATGACGCGGATCTTTTTATAATACCGGATCAGCGCCAAGCCGGGCTGCAGTGATTAATGAGGCCGGAGGGCCGCCACCCAGAGCCAAAAGAAAATCATTTGAAAAAACTTCCTCCCCAAGGACAGGAATTTTAGGGTATACTATTCTACCCCCCATATTATTTTGCGCACTTCACCGCAGATCTGAAAGAGTCTTCCCGCTCAGGATAAAAATCTCCGGCCGGTATTCAAAGTGCATGGTATCGAAAAAGAGCCACTTGCCGCCCCATACAAAGCCGTAAGCCTCAAAGGCCCGGATTACCGCCGCCGGGGGGTGGAAACGCTGGTTATACGAAATGTTCCACCAGTCGGGTTTTCTGCGGGCAGCCCAGAGCCAGTAGGTTTCCTTGCCGCCCAGGGATTTGGGGAGTATGTCGATAGCGGCGCCGTAGGCGTGGAAGCTGCGGCTCTGGGTGTTTGCTATGCTCCGCCAGTTCCAGCCGTCCAGAGTACTGATGTTGTTTATCCAGGAGCGTAACTGGGGATCGGTTTTTGCCTCTGCAAGGATACGCTCTTCTACCAACGAGAGTTCTTCCAGAATTGCATAATGAACCATTACGGTATTGCCCAAAAAACGGAGGGATTTTACCCGCTGGTATGACTCGTCCCTGCTGTGGGCGCGCCAGAGGGCATCGTAAAAATGCTGGGAACGTTTGGGCGGGTTGCGGTTTCTGTTATTCGCCATGTCGCGGAAACGGGCGGCTTCTTCGGGGGAAGGTTCCTTCCAGGGGGGCAGCTCGCTCAGGTAATTATAAAAGGGCTGGGAATCATAGTCCGCAGCCCTGTCCCGCAAATCTTCGGGCAGCAGCCTGCCGGCGGCATAGTAATACCAGGTGTCCCGCAGCAGTACAGCCCAGTCGCCGTTACGGAACTCCGCACGGGCTATGCGGTCAGAGTAGGCGGCGGCAAGGGCCTTCATTACCTGTTCCGCCTTGTCCGGTATGAGCTGCTCAGGAGGCGAGGAACCTGGCGGGCTTTCGGGATACGGCATTGTTGGGAGAGTTTCCGATGACGCAACCGCCTGAGAAGGTTGAATTTTTCCCGCGGCAAAGACATTTCCGGCGGCTAAAACAAAACAGATAACAATGAGCCGAACCATTTCAATTCAGTATAACATACCAAAACAGTTTACCCAACTACCTCATAGCCGGCGTCAACAATCGCCGCCTTTACGGTTTCAATCGGCGCCTTTGCGGGATCAAAGCTAAAAGCCACTGTCCCTCCCTTCAAATCCACCGCCACATCAGCCAGCCCGGGGAGAGCGCTTACCGCCCCAGTCACCGCCTTGACGCAATGCTCACAAGACATCCCCTCAACCTTCAACACTTTCTTTTCCATATTAATTAACCTCCATTAAAAAAACGCTCAACTAAACCCCCAACTCCTTCTTCACCTCATCCAGCCGCTTCGTCAGCGTCTCAATCGTCCGCTCCAGCCTCATCTTCTCCTTTTCCAGCCGCAGTACCGGATTTTCTTCCTCTGTTTTACCACGGACACTCATCTTTACCGTGTCCGGGCTTTTTCCCTTGACAAGAGCGGTTTCTGCGGCCTTGCGATCGTCGCCGTCTCGTATGCCTGCCAAAAAACGCATGTTGTCGGCACCGACTTCGGGATTCAGATCGTACTCAAACATTCGTATCGCCATGTTGGCAGCTGTGCGGGGGATGCACAGCACCCGGTCTACATAATCCTCAAAGCGTACGCCTATGGCGGTGCAAAGATCATGGGCTTTTAAAAGATACTGCCCCATTTCTTTTACCAGGCTGCCGTTTTCATGGAGATATTTTTTGCGGATAACGCCGGTCAGTTCTGTAAGTTCAGGGGAGCCGGAAAAAACATCGCGGTATATTTTTTTTGCTTCCGCCTTTTCCAGCAGGGCGTGAAAAATAGCCCAGAACTCGGAAGTGTGGGCCCTTGCAGAAAGGGTACCGCCCCGCGAGCAGGCGTGCAGATGATGGGCGTATTCGTGAATAGCGGTGTAGAGTAACAGATTGTCGCCTGTGGCGCCGCTCTCAAAATTGCGGTTGTGCAGAATAATTTCCCTGCTGTCGGGCTTGTACAGTCCGTTTACCCTGGAACTTTTCTTTCCTGAAAAAATGAGGGAAAATTCCATCGGCGCGTCTTCAATGGCGAGTAACTTTTCCTTTATTTGATCCTGATTCATATTTACTCCAACTCTCCTATTTTTTCCAGGGCGAGTACTACCGCCGCCACACAGGCTGTTTCGGTTCGCAGCGCCCGGCTTCCCAAAGATAACCGCAAAAAGCCCGCTTCTTCCAGCAGATCCCGCTCACGCTCTGACCAGCCCCGCTCTGAGCCGATTGCCAAAACCACCGGCCGCTTTGTGGGGCTGAGCCGGGACATGGTTCCCTCTGGGCGCACATTGTCCGCGGCGATAAGCAGCGGGATTGAACCGGGACGCAAGGTGGCCCTGTCCCAGGGGCGTTCCCTGAGCCAGTCCTCCAACCGGGCAAAAACGGCAAGCGCCGGGATGGTGGTGTCCCTGGACTGAACCGCACCTTCGATGAGCGCTGCCCTGGCGCCGCCATCGTTCAGCAGTTTCGTATCACGGTAGCTTTTTTCGCCCAGCTCGGTACCCATCAAATCAACCGCTTCAATGCCCAGATTGGAAAGATCCCTAAGCAGACGCCGTATTTGAATGGGACGGGGAAACCCAACCGCCGCCCGTATTGGCAGCCGGGGCGGGGAATTTTCATGCACCTCAAGGGAAACAAAAATTGAACCGTCAAGGTTAATTTTTTCTATTCTGCCGCTGCCCCGCTTTCCGCCCAGAATCCCGGCGTCAAAAGTATCCCCCGCTTTTTTGTGGAGTACTTTTAAAAGGTGAATAGTGCGCTCGTCCCGCCGGGACAGATTTTTGCCCAGCTCATGATCTTCAAAAAGAATCAGATTCACAACAAAAAGTATAGCATAAAAAGGGAAGCTGTGTGAGAATATAAATATGGGCAAAGAATTGGCAAAATTTGAGGATATGCGTTCCTCCAGGGCAAACCAGCCGCGGAAAAATCACCACCACATGGACGAGGTAAGACCCATCCTGGATGCAAAGTTGAGCCGTGAAACAGGCAAACTGCGGGAGGCGGCGAGGATCGCCGTGGAAGTTTCCCTCAAGGTAAAACAGGGTGAGCAGGTGTTGATTATCACCAACCCCATGCCCGACGTGGCCGCCATTGCCGAGACTATATATGACGCCTGCCTTGATGCCGGCGGCCGTCCTTCCCTGCTGTTTCAGCCGGTTAAAACCCAGCTTGAATTTGCCGAGCCCGCAGTAATCGCCGCATTTGGCGCCAGGCCCGGCGTGGTCATTTCCCTGAGCGCCGAAAAACTCGGCAAGGATCCCCAGGGTATCGCTTCACCCTATATTCACAATAACGCAAAGTTCGATCATATTTTTCATTTGCAGATGTACGGCGAAAAAAGCTGCCGCTCGTTCTGGTCGCCTTCAACCACGGTGGAATCTTTTATCCGCACCGTGCCCATTGATTACGCCGAATTGCAGCGCCGCTGCGCCGCGATCAAGGCAGTGCTGGACAGGGCGGTGGAAGTGCGCGTAACGGCGCCGGGCGGCACGGACATTATCATCGGGCTGCGGGGCAGGGATGCAAAATCCGATGACGGCAATTTTTCCCTGCCCGGTAGCGGCGGCAATCTCCCGGCAGGCGAGACTTTTATCAGCCCCGAAAACGGAACCGCACGGGGACGTATCAGCTTTGACGGATCCATCAGCGTCAACGAGGGGGACCTTATCATCCGTGAACCCATCGACTGCGCCGTGGAAAAAGGCTTTGTAAAAGATGTCCGGGGCGGCGAGGAAGCAGCCTGCCTGCTGCGCACCATTGAGGCGGCTGAACGCAACGCCAGGGAATTCGAGCAATCGGGAAAACTCCCGGCCGGCAGCGGCGAAATATATGCGCGTAACGCGCGTAATATCGGCGAGCTTGGCATCGGTCTGAACCCGGCAGCCAGAATCACCGGCAAAATGCTGGAAGATGAAAAAGCCTTCCATACCTGCCATTTTGCCATAGGCATGAACTATGACGAGGACGCCCCCAGCCTTATCCATTTGGACGGGCTGGTAAAAAACCCCACGATTATCGCAATTTTTGAAGATGGAACCGAGCAGGTGATCGAGCGGGAAGGGGAATTGGCGGAAGAGTGAGTGTGGTTCACAATTCAAGTCTCGGTTTGACCGGGGGATAACTGACTTGATTTTGTTTTATCATGTATTGACTTTTATTAATAAATATGTATAATATTTTGATCATTAGGGGAAAAGTACAGAATAGTGAAATCTGATACATTTAGGAGGATGGTGAATGAAAACGGCTCTTGTGGTAGATGATTCCCGTATTATGAGAAATATAGTCAAGAATACCTTTGCAACCCTAAAAATTCCCTGTGAATTTTTAGAAGCAGAAAACGGCAAGAAAGCACTGCAGCTTCTTGAAACAAATCAAATCTCCATAATATTTCTGGATTGGAATATGCCTGAAATGGATGGTATGGAGTTTTTAAAAAGGGTGAGAAGCATGCCGGATTATGGCTCCCTGCCGATAATAATGGTTACCTCAGAGGCGGCAAAATATAATGTTGTTCAGGCCCTTGGAGAAGGGGCAACGGATTACATAGTTAAACCGGTGCATGAAAAAGTATTCATAGAGAAAATATCCCAAATCGTTTTCTAAATTAAGGAGAAAAACATGGCAGAAAACAGCACGGAGAAGTATATACAACCCTTTATCAGTGTAACACAAAATGTATTTCGGGATTTTTGTCAGTCAACAGTTACCCCCGGACGGGTTTATTTTGTTGAAAAAGATGAATTTCAAAAGAGTTGGGATATTTCCGGTATTATTGGCCTTACCGGTGAAGCAAAGGGAGCCGTTGCAATATCTCTACGGACAGATACGGCATTAAAAATCACTGAAATACTCACCAATGAAAAGCATGAAGGACTTGATAGTGATGTAACCGATGCAACCGGTGAAATCATTAATATTATTGCGGGAAATGTTAAAAAAGAACTTGAGGAAGCATTCAGGATTGTTATATCACTTCCGACGATTGTTAAAGGGGCTGCCCACTCAATCGTATGGCCCTCTGAAAAAACAAGGATTATTTGTATTCCCTTTGATATTTTTGATGATCAGGAAATTTGTTTATCCATTGCTATAGATCCGACAAAGCAGTAGCTCCGATAAATACAGGAGAAATATGAAGTTTGATATTAAAAATATAGCCTCTACCATATTTATTGGTAAAAAATACAACACCCTCACCAGCGTTGATGATCAGGTGCGTTATATAACCATGAACTTTGTATTCATGGTTGGCGCTGTATTCCTGAGCCTTTTCGGGGTAATCGCATTAACAGGATCGGGAATGGACTTCCGCGTTTATCTCGACTTTGGTATAGGACTTGTTTGTATTATTGCATTGATATTTGTACGCAGAGGGCTTCGGTCTCTGCCGTTTCTTGTTTCCATTATTCCCTTTGGATTTTATTGTACCTATTTAACATATATCGGTACATTAAACGGATGGGTTGCGGTGTGGGTATTTGCGTATCCCGTAGTAGCCATATTCCTGGGGCAATTAATTCTCGGTGTAATTTTATCTGTCGTTGTATTAATTACCACATCCATCGTATTGTATGTTCCCGGGTTGGCTTTAAACTCCTATGAATTTGGTGTTGCAATACGGTATACCGCTGTTTATGTGCTGTTACTTATCCTTGCGGGCATTTATGAACGCATCCGGTTATTAAAAGATAAAAAAGAAAAATTACTTTCCCAAGACCTGATATATGAAAAAGATACCATGCAAATGATGAAGGATAATATGCAGCAGGGTATCTTTTTGATTGATAAGGATCTCAATATTCAACCGGAGTATTCCAAGACATTGATCACCATCCTTTCCTATTACGGCGACAGCCTTGTTGGGAAAAACCTGCTGGATCTTATTGCCAATTCGTTGAATCAAGAACAGTTGGGTATTATGAAAAAATACTTTGACATGATTTATGGTAAAACAAAATCATTGGCTGTTCTTGAGTCTGCCAATCCTATATCTGACTTTGAGTATAAAATTGAGGACAGGAGTAAAATATTAAGTACCAGGTTTCGTTTGATTGAAAAATCAGAGAAAGAATCATATGTATTGTGTATTTTTCAGGATATAACACGGGAAAAGGAATTTGAGGCCGAGGTTAAGGCAGAACAAGAGAAACGTGATGTTGAAATGAAAAATCTATTTGATGTTATTCAGGTAGATCCCCTGGTATTCCGGGATTTTATTGAAGATACGGACTCAAACTTTAATTATATTAACGAGGTTCTTAAAGACAGGACCTTAACGGAACGCGAAGCGGTAACAAAATTTTTCCAGAATATCCACGCCATAAAGTCAAATGCACTTATACTGGGACTGGAAAATTTTGGTCTTCGGTTGCATGAATTTGAAGATGAAATTAAGAATGTTTCGTCTAAAGAAACAATTTCCTTTGATGACATGTTAAAGTTAACTGTCCGCCTGGAAGAAATGATGCGGATTAAAGACGAATATATGTCTATTACCAAGCGAATAGAATCTTTCAAAACATCCAATCAAATTGATATGGTTTTAGTACAATCATTAACCAAGGCTGTGGAGAGGACTTCTGCAGATGTTGGCAAAAAAGTTGAATTTAAAGTCGGACAGATGGATCGTTCAATTCTTGAATCCAGTTTAAGAAAACCGCTGAAGGATATTTTATTTCAATTTGTGCGGAATTCGATTTATCATGGTATTGAAGATATTGACACCCGTATTAAAAACGGCAAAAGGCCCATTGGGCTTATTACATTAACGGTCAAAAACGTTGATGGTAATGCTGAAATTGTATTTGCTGATGATGGCGGCGGACTGAATTATGATAAAATTAAGGGAAAATATTTAAAATTGCATCCCGGTACCAACCCGGATAAGAAAGTATTAACCAATGCGGTGTTTTCTCCTGAGTTTTCCACGGCGGAAGAAACATCAAATGTAGCAGGACGGGGTGTGGGATTGAGTCTTGTTAAGGATTTGGTTGCGCAATACAAGGGGAAAATAACCATAGGGAATTCTGACAAGGGATTGACCTATAAGGTGATATTTCCGTTATAATCTATTCAAAAGTTATCCATAATGATTTGATTGATGGCAGATCCTTCCCGTAGCCATTTCTTTTACTGTTTACTAATTCCTTGTCTTACAATGAATTAGTATATTACCGGCGAAGAGACTTGAACTCTTACATCCTCGCGGACAGTAGATTTTGAGGGAGTCCCGGTCAACACATTGTGTGTTATCTAGTCTTGTTATGCACCAAATCTTGAAAAATAGCAAGTATTTTAGCTAATTATGTATCATTTTGAGTTATGTAAACTTATTATGATGTGTGTAAACGTCAATTTTACCCACCACATAAAAATCAAGGGTGGGGCTTAAACGGTTAATTTTCAGTTTTCAGCTTTGGTTTACATTCCAGGGGAGCAGTTTACTCCAATCGCCGGAAGGGTTCATTTCGGCAGCTTGTTCAAAAATAGTTTTGAGATATTGGTACGGGTTGAGCTTGTTTGCTTTGGCGGTCTCTATAAGGGTATATAATTGGCAGGAACTTGCGAACCTTTGGTTCGACGCGCCCGCAGGGGAACCGCGCAACCTTCACGCCCATCGTACTACGGTGGTGGTATGGCGGCGGTCTATATAGTCCCTCCCCCTTGCCGCCGGGCTTCCCCCGCTATAAAGACAAATTTGTTGGGTTTGCTCGCTACGCTCCGTTCCGGTCGCAAACCCTTCATCAACGGCTCAAAGGGGGAGGGACGGCCCTTGCCTGTAGGCAAGGGCCGAGCGGAAGGAAAAAACGCAAACGTCCATGTTTACGTTTTTTTCTGTTCAAGGCGGCGTCCTGCCGCCACACCACCACAGCGGGTCGTACTATACCCGCCCAGCCTCCTCGTATTCCCATCACGCTAATCATAGTCCGCCCCACAGCTGACGTAAGTGTTACAGCCTCCCCGAAACTCCGTAGTGATAGCCTTATCTGCACTAACCGCCCGATCGCCTACGGCGGACAGGCGGCCACCACCTAGTGATGAAAAAGTGAAGAAGTCCCAAACCGCCACATTTACGCCAATGATGGGGCATGATACCCCGGCGATGAAATCGCTCCGTAAAACCCGCCAACCCTAAAGGGACGGCGGGCAGTTACCGCAAAAAAGATCTTATTCCAAAGCCCCGGCAACAAGCCCCTAAGGCGCATAAATGCGCCACGGGACTTGCACCGGGGAACCCCCGATGAAATAAAAACGGTGTGTAAACCATGAGAAGACGAAAAGACTTTTTCAAATAATGTAGCATGTATGCTCTTGCATCAATTTTCATAAAAAACAACTGCCGCCATCTCAATAACAAACCATATCAATAGCGGCAGCCAAAAAATAAATCTACTATGTCTTCACCACCCAACCAGGAAGGGGCACGGGGAAACCTCCGCACTCCAGAGCGATTACCCGTCTACGCTTGAACTGCCAAGTCCTGCCAGAACCGGGCCTCGGAAGTCCGCTTCTGTACCATGCCAAGCTCTTTCAGACGAATCCCGAACATCCGCTCGCTGGTCGCCATCTCGTTGTTCTCTTCGCACTAGTCCTGATACACCTGAAACAACTCCCTCGCCCTGATAGTCGCCCCCTGTTTCTGGGCGCATCGCTCTTCATAAAGTTTCCGATAACGTCCATTTCCCTCCGGTATTCATCGGTAGCGTTGCTTATAATCGCCGGGACGTTCAGTCCTTCCTGCTTCCACCGGAGCGCCCCCTCAATCAGCCAGTTCAGAATACCGGACTTTTCCGCAAGCAGTTTTTAATCAAGATAGGGATCACGCTTGTTATCGGTGATTCGCGTTGTAAAAGGTATCAGCTTAATTGGTAGTTGCTGTCGTCACATCTAATGAGCCAGATGCCGTGGTCAGTTCCCCTGATAACCGGCTTATGGTTAGCAAGGAAGTTGCTCTCACCTGGTCGCAACAATCAAAAAATAAAGATTTTGAAGGTTGGTACAAAGTTGAAATACTCGCCGTACAGGAAGCGGGCCGTCAGCGCATCGTTACCCGTTACCTGCTTGATCAGGTATTCCGAAAGGCGCTTCCCCTGCTCGGTCTCCGTGGTTGTTACAAACCGGGAACCCCGCAGCCGGGCAATATCGTTGGTGGTAGTGTCGTTGCTCCGTTTCATAAAAGTCTCCGGCCAGGTAGACAGCGCATAATCGCCCAGTAGTTTTTGAATACCATTGAGGAAGGTACTTTTCCCGTTAGTGCCGGTCCCATAGAGAATGAACATTGACTGCTCACTGATATCGCCGCTCACCGACCAGCCTACCGCCGTTTGCAGGAAGTTAATCAGTTCCGGCTTGTAGTCCATAATCTCCCGGACAAACTGTTTCCATATTGGGCAGTCGGCGTCTTTGTTGTATTCAACCTGGGCAAGTTTGGTGATCATGTCTTCTTTGCGGTGGGGCAGCAGTTCTCCGGTCTGGAGATCAAGAGGGGAACCTTCGCCCTAACGGGCTCGGTTGAGGTTCAACCGTCCCGTTCTTTACGTTGAGGAGCCAGGGGTTGCGGTAAAGGTTGTCAACCGTGGCGTTGAGAAACGGTATATACTGAGCCGTCCTCACTGACGCCTCCCGCCATCTCATGGATTCACTCTGAATGGCGTATTTCTCAATTTCCATCCGATCCCGGTAGTCGGCGATTTTGTACAGCTCGGCGTAGATGTTCCGTACCATCTGTAATTGGTTTGTGAAGATCAGCGCTCCGCTGTCCACCTGCCAGTGGGTCTCCTCCCAGACAACCCACTTTTTCCAGGGGGCGATGTACCGGATTTCCGAACCGTACTCCCGAAGCAGCCGTTCTGCATTAGTCAAATCAGTAAATTGAAGCAGCCCCTTTTGAAGCTGATCAATCCGCAGGTAAATCGCTTCGTTACCGATTCCCTCATGTACCTTGTTGTTTCCCATACATTCTCTCCTTCATGGATACAGTTTATGTAGAGAATGTAGGGCGGCTGGACGGCATCAGGAATAGGTAAAATGTGCAATTTTAGAAAAAACCGTAGTTTTGCCATATTTCGGCAGGTTATGTTGAATATTTAGAGTAGTATTAAAGAATCCCATGAGGGATTGCTTGTTGTTCGCAACTCATGGAAACTACCTCTGATATCACAATATAGGGAACGATAGAATTATTTTGTCAAATTCTGAATTTTGAAACTTCTGTACTTCAGAAAAATAACAGATAGCCTCAGAAAGGAGATATTCAAAAACAACAATGGCAATCCTTTTTAATTTCCTCTCTTGTTCTTTTGTTTCTTTTTCATCAAATTTTGGATTCCTGGGCAGGTGATTACCCTCACTATCACTGGTAAATAGCTGAAAATGCCAATAATTGACAATGGTGGGCTGATGCCAGAAAGAAAGAAAAAACTGCTCTTTGTTGTATTTGAATGAATAATTAAATACCTTTGAAGCATTTAAAAAGAGTGGATAGGCATCGTTTTTCCTTGAATATTCAACTTCTTCAGGCTTGGCATCAGGGAGGGATCGATCCCAATTTTGATTGAAATGAGGATCTACAGGAATAATATTAAGATGACTGCAGTCATAGTAACCATACAAAGATACCGATAAAACAAAAACATCCCTCTTGGGCGTTCGTGGAATTATTTTTTCGATAAGTTCAAGCCGTGTATATTTATTCAGATAATGATAAATATCATCATCGGTTCTGCGAATGAAGAATGAATTTGAAACCTCTTGTTCATGTAGTTCCGGGTATGATGAATGGGAAATGAGTACTTCAGGATATTGATCCATTAGAACGCCTCAAAAGCACTCTCTAGCTCATCAAGCAAACATTCTTTTGTATTAAGTTCCCCATCGACATTGCATAACAAGACAATGGAATCTGGATCCTCATAATCATAATCAAACACATAATGTTTATTATTAAGATCAAATTCGGCTTTAGTCCCAAACCGGGTAAAAATGATATAGGGGCGGAAATTATGTTTTTGGCTAAGAGATTTTAACGAGAATAAAAAACTGACTGCTAAAGAAGTATCATAATCCAATGCATTATTTAACTCTTTGTAGCGTTTAACTGCATCTGCAATTAATAGATTAAAATCAACACCATCTTGTCTTGTGGGTATTGTTAAAAATTTCGGATTAAAATAATTTATTTGTCTTATTAAAAAGAAGCCAGGTGATAGAAATGGTATTCCCCTCGGGTTTCGTTGCCTGTTGGTTATAAAATCAGAAGTATCCGTATAAGAGGTATGTAAATTTGAGTTATCACTTGTATACCCAAAATCAACAAAGGATACTTTTTGGCTTGTGTTATTATAAACTAAAGAATCCATTACCGCCATCCTTCAAATGTTCGTTGATCATTAATGACTTGCTGCATCATACCCGGCTGTATTTGCATCATTTGCTGGGTTAAAATACCATCAGAAACAAAATAATTTCCTCCACCAATAATACTTTCGAGCAGTGCCCTTTTTATAGAATATGGCTTATTTTGTTCAGCCCCTAATATTTGGTTCGGGTTGTAAGCAGATGTCAATTGCAATTCATTTCGAATATCGTCATAAATATCCTTTATTATATTATAAAGGTCCTCGCTGGGCGTAATAATATTTAACCCTAGTTCGTCTCTGGCCTCTCTGCGATGAATAGTATAATCATGACTCCCCGAAGCACTACAGAGGAAATTAATTATCTTGTCAATTTTTTCATCATCCTGAATATGTCCCACCAGAAGCCGCTTACTTAACATTTTAATCTGAGCTTTTGCCCTATAGACCTGACCTAATACCAGCGGATGCACATAATTGGATAATATCTCAATTAATTTATTCGAGTCGTGCTCCGCATTAAATTCGCACTCTTCTTTAACAAGTTGTATATAACCCTCAATAGCTTCAACACTTATCGGCACCCGCGCATTAGGAGGGCCGCCGGGAATTTGAGGATTTAGCGGATGATTAACGCTGGGGTCTATTGGACCAAGGGTTGCCTGTTTTGTCATTACGATTTGCTTTGCACCAAGCGTCATAAGTGTTCCGGCACTATGACATTTTGAGGGGATGATTACTTCCAGCTCATCGGCAAACTGTTTGATAAGGTTAATGATTCCCCATGCAGCAAGCGTATCACCGCCTCTTGTGTAAAGATACAGGCTGATTTTTGGAACAGGGCTGATTTTATCAAGATGATTGACAAAAAAGTCATAAACGTCATTGCCGATGCTCGTTTCAAGGCCAAGCCTATCCCCTGTAACGTATACTAAGAGACGGCTATTCTGCTTTTCTTCGAGTTTTCTGTATAAATCAAGCCTTTGCTCGAACATCTTCCTTCCTTAATTATAAAACAAGTCTAAGCAAATTATGATACATTGGATATTATCTATTAAGCTCAAAAAAATCAAGATAAAGCTTCTGATGACCTTGCTGCGCTTCGCTTGTGGCAATCTGTAGAGCTACAGTGTTGAAATGCTCATCATCGCCTACATAATGAGAATTAAGCAATGATTTCATCTGAGCTGTCGAAGCCATATAAGCCTCCGTTTTTATTATACTATATCGGCCAAGATTCGGATAGAGTCGACTGTCCGCTCTAAATTTGACCAGAATTCTATCGTTGTGTCAGTCCGGTCTTTTCAGTTCTCCGCAATCTTGGCTTTAACACTCAAAAGTGGAAAATTCAGAGAATAATCGAATAAAAACCGAATGTGTCTGTATTTCCGAGTGTTGTTTTATCAGATATGCGCCTATACTAGGGGATTATAATATTTCCGCACCTTTTTCAACGATTTTCGTACCATTGGTTCAATAGAAGCCCCAATGGCCATGATAACCGTGTCATCAATATCGTCCAGATACTTCATAACTGCCTCAGAAATGCCTTGATTGAGTGCTTCCACAGGCTTAAAAAGCTCAAAAACCTCGATTTTCAGGACTCTAGCGATATCCGACAGGGTTTTAGCGGACACCCACTTCTTTCCCGTCTCAATATCGCTTAAAAAAGTGGTTGATATGCCTAGTTTTAGGGCCAAATCCATTTGTGAAAGCCCTATTCGACCCCGGAAACACTTGATATTCCGGCTTAACAGTACCCGGCACTCTTGTTCTGCTGTGTCCATAATCCTTAAATCTTACTCTCCTGTTTCCCTATATCAAACATTAGCGGAAATGACCCCTTCATCTATTGGATTATTTCAAATACTTGACATATCTTCAAAAAGCTTTTAGATTAAGTAATATACTTCAACTATAAGCGGATTATTGGGTTTTTTAGAAAGGAGTAAAAATTGACAGGTTCGATAGTGGGGATCGGACTTTTAGTTCTCGGCATCTCCTTATTGCCATTCATATTGAATTGGATAAAGACCGTACATTGTCCTAAATGCGGTTCATGGTTCACGCTACAATTTGTCCGCTTTGATGTTACTGATAAAACAATTGGCCATGACCGGACACACCACAACGGCGGTTACCGCTCAGGCTGGCGTGGCGGTTTTGGAGGTGGTACATCCCATACGAGAGATGACCCGTTTATTCGGGAATGGGGGAAGCGCCGAATAATCAAAACTATCATCTCCTAATTCTTCCGGCGAAAGTATACCTATAGAAACGGCAACCCGTAAAATGCCAACCCTGTTGCGTTTCCCGAACTTCTTACGAACCGAGCAGAGATGGTTATCAACCGTTTTAACGCTTATCCCAAGGCAACCCGCTATTTCTTTGCGTCCTTTTTCTCTCACAACAAGACGACATACCTCAACCTCCTGCGGGGTTAGATGCGGAGGAATACCCAACTTTCGGTTTCGCTCCCGCACTTCCCGCAAAGTTTTTTCGGAAACACTGTCATATCCGTCAAAGATGTTTTTCATTTCTTGGTTGAAACCGGCGAAAGAAAATTTCCTCTGTCATCTTTAATGTATTTTGAACGCCCTCCGTGGGGTAGTCCCTCACGTAATTCATTACAACACAACGACTTACGATATACCGGCGAAGAGACTTGAACTCTTACATCCTCGCGGACAGTAGATTTTGAGTCTACCGTGTCTACCATTCCACCACGCCGGCCAATACTTGCACGGCGTTAAGCCGTGTGGATGAATAAAATTCAGCACGGCCTAGCGCCAATAAAATCCTCTATATGCCCGCTAATGCGCGCTTGCTTTAGCAAGCGCAGTGCGCGGCAAAAGCGCCCCGTCAAGGGGCGTTGATTCACTAAATTCAGCACGCGTTAGCGCCAATAAACTCCACAGTCCCCAGCAACAGCGGGCCAGCTTTAGCTGGACCAGCGCGCGCCGCCGACTTTTACTCACTATACCTCAACCGCCGCGCCCGTAGCAAGCCCCGCTATTCCCCGATAATCTTCACCAGCACCCGCTTGCGGCGCTGACCGTCAAACTCGCCGTAGAAGATCTGCTCCCAGGGGCCAAAGTGGAGCTTGCCGTTGGTAACGGCTGCCACCACTTCTCGGCCCATGAGCTGCCGCTTTAAATGGGCGTCGGCATTGACTTCGCCGGTGTTGTGGCGGTAGAAGGTTACTGGTTCGTGGGGCGCAAGTTTTTCCAGCCATGCGTCAAAATCGTGGTGCAGGCCAGATTCATCGTCATTGATAAAAACGCTGGCGGTAATGTGCATGGCATTTACCAGACAGAGTCCTTCCTGTATGCCCGATTCATGGAGCAGAGCTTCGACTTCGCCGGTGATGTTGATAAATTCACGGGGCTTTTTCGTATTGAACCATAGTTCCCTGGTAATGGATTTCATGGCCTATTATCTGCCAAAAGGCTTTCGGCGTTCAAGGGCTAAAGGCCCGGCAACAAAGGTGATGGGAAGCAGCATCAAAATGGTGGATTGGTTCTCCTGGTACAGGCCGGGGATAAATTCAAGCAACAGCGTAATAAGGCCGGCAGTAAAAACACAGAGCCAGAGTATGCACAGGCAGCGTTCGGCGGAGACGGCGAATTTTTTGAGTAGAGCGATTGTTTTTCCCTGAGCCGCATAAATGCCCAATGGAATTGCAGCTAACAGCAGTGGATTGAAAAACAACAGATTGATGTTGTGCCGCATATAGTCGCGTTCGGCGATACGGGAGGCGAAAAACAAAATTGTTCCCATGCTGCCAAAGGCAAGGCCAAGCAGACTTTGACTTATGCCCCAAAGGGTACGGCCTGCAAGGGGATGTTTTTTTCTGAATAGAATGACAAGGGCCAGCAACGCGGCGATTATCAGACCTACTGCCAGGGTGCGGGGCCATTGGGCACGGGGAGCGTCCAGAATCGCCGTACGGTATTTTGTCCGGTTGACAATCTCCACGCCGTTTACCAGATTGCGCATGTTTCCCGAATCGTCAATATAACTGAAATCATTGATATTGCGTCCCAGTTCCACCGGCAGGTACATCTCTTCCCACATATTAATTTTCCTGTCCACATTCCGGCCCAAAAGAAAACCGAGGAACCAGTCATAGAAGGGACTGTACCAACTAAAGCGGCGCATATGACCGCGCAGGGTAAAACGGCCGGGCTTTTCCAAAAAATATTCTTTTAATTGTCCGCCGGTTCCCATATCGACAAGATCCCGAATCCGGGTAGAGCAGTTGTCATTGAACTGGTGATACACATACCAGCAATTTTCCGGGAACACGTTGTTTTCGGCATAATCCAGAATGGTTTTCTTTTTTGACGAATCAAGATCGAGGGTATAGATAACGATATCCCTATCCTCCTTGGTGTATGCTTCTATATCCCACTGGGCCGGACCTACGGCGCATTTGTAGCGTATCCGGTTCAGGGCGAAGTCTTTCAGGAAGCTGTCACTGGGATAGGAAAAAACTCCCCAGTCAAAAATGCGGGCATAGCCGGCAGCGGTGTTTTCGACGATAAGCGCGGCGTGTCCCCACCAGATAAATATCTCGTCGCTGGGGCCAAAGACCGCCGCCTTGAATACCAGCTTATCGTAGGTGTCTTCTTCCGGTGATACATCCTGGGCGCCAAGAAAAGCGCATAACAGGAATAAAAGAAACAACAGCCAGACCCGCTTTGCCGGCGGTCTCAAAATAGTTTCCTGCATTCCAGATAAAAGCGTTTTTCCACGGCCTCGCCCATGGAAAAACTTTTTCGGGGCAGGGGGCCTGAGCGGGCTACGGTTTCAAAGAGCCCCGCTTTTTGTACCGGCGGCAGCAGAATACCCACTGCCCGGCGGCCGGGAACCGCGGCCAGGCGGAACAGTTCTTCTTCGCCGTGGATATAGTCGATAGACAGGGACTCGTCTCTCCTGCCGCCGGAGTGGGACGCCGATTCAAGGCAGCGATCCAGCAGGGGCTGCAGACTCACAGTGGCAAGGCCGGGGGCGCTGGTTTCAATGAGCGCGTAACGGCTGCCGGCAGCAATGCCCATACGGGTTCCGGCCGCTGTTTCGCCAAGTAGCCGGACAAGCTCCGCCCGGTCAGTCAGAGGGCAGCTGGAAAAATCCGGCAATTCTGCAAGAAGCGACAATACTTCGTCAAAATCCATTCCAAACACAACCCGGTGTATGGGCTCAAACCGAATCGCCGGATCATAAATGTTTTCAATTTCCACCAGGGCGTAACGGCAGGGATGTTCGGGCAGACCGGAAACTTCGCCACAGGATTTTTTGTACTCTTCCCAGATGCCCCTGGCAGTTGCCAGGGAATGGTTCCCGTCCCCAACCGCAAAGAGGAAAGGCTTTTCGTCAGTACCGGCATCTGCGTTAGCTGCAACTCCGGCGGGAAGATAGCGGGTCAGGGCGCGGCGGGAAAGTTCCTCAAGTTGTGCCGCAAGAAAGGCCAGGTCGTCTTTGGCGTCAAGGAACCAGCCGCTCACCTTACCGGAATCCAGCATCAGGCCGGTTTGATACACCGGCGGCGTTTTTTTTGCCCGCTCGCCCAGGGCCGGCAGCAGGCTATCGGTATCATCATCAATGAGCAGCAGAATGTGGGGCGTTTCCAGGGGGGCGCCCCGGCGTATGTCCATCCGGGGGGGCAGCCGCTCAGCCACGGTTCCCTCGGTGGAACGGATCAGCGGCCGGGCAGCAGGCGCCCAATTGTACTGCTCCAGATCAACCGCTGCCACAAGCCCCCGGCGCCGCTTCTGAAAAGGGGTGTCCCGCTCAAGGTAGACACAGCCCCGCCGGGGAGCGGTAAAAATCCCCCCGTTAAGGTAGCGTTCCATAGTTTGATGAATACCGGTAATACGCAATTCTTTGCCGCCATCGGGCAAAAACACCTCAGGGAAAATCAGATTCAGCGTCGAAGGCGCGTCATCAACAGTGCTTTTCACTTTTTCCCAATAGTCCCGGTCCTGAGTAAACTGATCGCAGGCGATCACCGCCCACTTTTGCAGATCAATATTCCCGGGCAGTATAATTTCGGGTATCTCAATTCCCAGAGAGACAAGTCTTTGCTGATTGGCATTCATGGTTATTTATTCTATCGAAATTACACCGTTCAGTCATCAACCCTGATCAATGAGCCAGTTTCAAAAATGGGAACAGGGCTAGCGTATTATTGCCTTTCATACTTACCGTATGCTTATAATGCGTTGGCCCTGCGGTATCACCGCTTGTTATTAATCGTCGGACAAATTATCATAATCTATTAATCATGGCCTATTTAACCGGCTTTCATGCCATTGAAGAACGAATCAAATCAGGTGCCGCATGCGGCCCACTGCTGCTTGCCAAAGCGGGGCCCCGCGCCAGAGAACTGGTCGCCCTGGCAACCGACAACAAAATCCGGGTAGACCGGGCAGGCAGCTTTGACCTTGACCGGCTCGCACCGGATCACCGGGGCATTGCCCTGCAGGTTGAGGACAGCTACAACAGCGGCGTAGATGTTAACCTTGAAGAATTCCTTGCCGCTCTTGGCGAGCGCCGCGATGTGCTGGTTCTCATTCTTGACGAGATCACCGATCCCCACAATTACGGCGCCATACTCCGATCTTGCGATCAGTTCAGCGTGGATCTGGTAATAAGCCGAAACCGGCGCAGCGCAAAAAACGCCGAGATTATTTCAAAAACATCCGCCGGGGCGGTCTCCTGGGTTCCCCAGGCAGAAACGGCGAATCTGGTGCGCGCCGCCGATGATTTAAAAGAAGCAGGTTTCTGGATCTACGGCGCTGATATGGGAGGCGAGCCTGTGTACAAAAAAGACCTGCGCGGCAGGGCGGCGCTGGTGTTGGGTAGCGAAGGAACCGGCATTTCCCGGCTGCTGCGGGAATGCTGCGACGGCATGGTGGGAATTCCCTCCGGCGGCAGGATAGATTCCCTTAACGTATCGGTAGCCGCCGGGGTGCTGCTGTACGAATCGCAGCGGCAGCGCTTGCACTGAACAGCAACAAAATAATTTATATATTTGATAAAAGTAATATATAGTCATAAACTCATCAAAGCTTATACTTTCGTTAATGGATGAGGAATTTGGGGGCTTGGATTTTCATTCAATTAACTCCAAAATAGCCACTATTTTCCTCTTGACAATGCTTCCGGTTCAATGTATATTATAGTTGAATATATATTCAACTATTCACTTTTGGAGGTAAAAATGCTGAGGTACATCGATCATACGAAAATGGGGCGGGGCCAGCATGGCTGGCTGGACAGCCATTTTCACTTTTCTTTTGCGGAATACTTTAATCCCGAAAATATCCATTTTGGGATACTCCGGGTTCTGAACGACGACCAGGTACAACAGGGTGAGGGTTTTGACACCCATCCTCACAGGGATATGGAAATTATTTCCTATGTGGTAGACGGCGAGTTGACCCACAAGGACAGTATGGGAAACGAAAGCTCGCTGACCAGGGGCCAGGTGCAGTACATGAGCGCCGGCACGGGCGTTTTGCACAGCGAGTACAACCACGGGCAGAATCTGCTTCGCCTTTTGCAAATCTGGATTCTGCCGGACGGCAAGGGCTACAAGCCCAATTACGGCGATTATCGCTTTAAGCTGGAAGACAGGATCGGGAAATGGCTGTCGGTGGCTACAAGTTATAGCAATGCCGGGAGCAATACGCCCATCAGGATTCACGCCGACATCAATATGTACGCTTCAATTGTGCCCGCCGGGAAAGATATTGATTTTCAGGTTGCCAAAGGCAGACAGGCATATCTTGCCCTTATCGAAGGCGAAGCGGAGATCAACGGCATCCGCCTGAATATGCGGGACGCCCTGGAAATTACTGAGGAAGATGTTCACATTTGCTCAAAGCAGGATGCGCATCTTTTGGTGATAGAGATGGAAAAATACGAGGGCCAGGATGAAGCGTAAAACGATAGCCGCGTCGGCGGAAATTGACCACTGCGACTGTAACATGATCCACGACAAAGTGGTGACGGCGGTATTAAAGCGTATGCCCGCTGACGAGGTACTGCTGGATCTGGCGGACCTTTTCAAGGTGTTCAGCGATTCCACCAGGGTAAAGATACTTTGCGCCCTGCGGCAATCGGAAATGTGCGTCTGCGACATCGCCGCCCTGCTGGGCATGACCAAGTCCGCCATTTCTCACCAACTGCGGACGCTCAGGCAGACCCGGCTGGTAAAGCACCGCAGGGACGGCAAGGTCGTGTATTACTCGTTAGACGACGATCATATTGGAACTATTTTTGATCAGGGCTTGAGCCATGTGAGCGAATAAGGAGCGTTATATGGAAGCGGTTATTAAAGAAGAGAGCGGCTGTTGCTGCGATTGTTGTCACAGTGGAAAGTCAGAAAAGTCTGAAACAAAATGGAAGCCCTGGCTGCGCCGGGCCGGACTTGGTGTGGGGGCGGTGCTTTTCGCCATTGGGGTAATTTTTCACTTGAGCCGTACTGCAGAGCTTGCGATTTTTCTGGCGAGTTATGCGCTCATAGGCGGCGAAGTATTGCTGCGGGCTGTCAAAAATATTTCCAAAGGCAAGGTCTTTGACGAAAATTTTTTGATGGCACTGGCAACGGTGGGCGCATTCGCCATTGGCGAATATCCCGAAGGCGTTGCGGTGATGCTCTTTTACCAGATAGGCGAGGCCTTTCAGGATTATGCTGTAGGCCGTTCCCGCAAGTCAATTTCCGCGCTTATGGACATACGCCCCGATTACGCAAACTTAAAAATCGAAGGTGAGCTGCGGCGGGTTTCGCCTGAAGAAGTAAAGGCCGGCGATTATATTGTGGTAAAGCCCGGCGAGAAGATCCCCCTGGACGGCATAGTAAGCGAAGGCCGTTCCGTGCTGGACACCTCGGCGCTGACCGGGGAATCCCTGCCCAGAGACGTAGAGCCCGGCAGCGAGGTACTCTCCGGCTCTATCAACAAAAACGGTCTTTTAACGATTCAAGTGTCCAAAGAATTCGGCGAATCCACGGTCTCGAAAATTCTGAATCTGGTGCAGAATGCCGGCAGCAGCAAAGCCACGGTTGAAAACTTTATTACCAAATTCGCCCGCTACTACACGCCTGCGGTGGTATTCGCCGCTCTTGCGTTAGCCGTCATCCCAACGCTGGTTATACCCGGCGCACGTTTCAGCGACTGGCTGGGCAGGGCGCTGGTCTTTTTGGTCGTGTCCTGCCCCTGTGCGCTGGTTATCTCCATCCCCTTGAGCTTTTTCGGCGGTATAGGCGGCGCTTCCCGCAGCGGCATACTCGTCAAAGGCAGCAATTATCTGGAAGCCCTCAACAATGTGGACACCGTGGTTTTTGACAAAACCGGCACATTGACCAGGGGCGTTTTCAGCGTAAGTGAAATAGTTGCGGCTAACGGCTTTACCCATGACGATTTACTCCGTTACGCCGCACACGCCGAGAGCAATTCCAGCCACCCCATTGCCGTTTCCATTCAAAAAGCATACGGCCAGCCAACCCCCGCCGGGGCCATCAGCGGCTACGAAGAAATTGCCGGACAGGGTGTACGGGTAACGGTGAACGGCAAAACCGTACTGGCGGGAAACAGCGCCCTGCTTGAAAATGCGGGTCTTGTCTGCGAAAAGCCGGACGCCCTGGGCACCGTTGTCTACCTTGCTGTGGACGGCGTTTTTGCCGGATATATCGTTATTTCCGATCAGCTAAAAGCCGACAGCAAACAGGCCGTGGCGGAACTCAGGGCCCTGGGCGTAAAAAAGATCGTCATGCTCACCGGCGATGCCAGGGCGGTGGCGGAAAAAATTGGCAACGAAATCGGCGTGGATTTGGTTTATGCAGAGTTGCTGCCCCACCAGAAAGTTGAAAAACTTGAGGAACTTGAAAAAGGCAGAACCGGCAAGGGTAAGCTGGTTTTTGCAGGCGACGGCATCAACGATGCGCCGGTGCTGGCGCGTGCCGACGTAGGCATCGCCATGGGCGGTCTCGGCTCTGACGCGGCGATTGAAGCCGCCGATGTGGTGCTGATGACCGACGAGCCTTCAAAAATTGCGGCAGCAATCCGCATCGCGAAAAAAACCAGAGGCATAGTTTGGCAGAATATTGTATTCGCCCTGGGGGTTAAGGCGGTTATTCTTGCGTTAGGCGCAATGGGTATTGCTACCATGTGGGCGGCGGTGTTTGGCGACGTGGGCGTGGCGGTGATTGCGATTCTGAACGCAATGCGGGCATTGCGGCGGTGAACAGGTGAAGCATTGGCTTATCCCCGGTAATCAATCACTTCCTGCTCCACTCCCCGGCTGGTTTCCTCTATGCGGCGAATCAAGTCCGCCAGGCCGGGGATCGCTTTGGTGTCATCACGGATTCTTGCTGTCTGGCGGAGCATTTCTTTGTTGAGGGGACGGGCAAAGGGGAGGTAACGGTCAAAAACGGCGGCGTCCATCCGCAGCGGGACCACCGGCTTTTCCGCAATGTCCCGGATGTTCTGGAGTATGAGGATACCGTCCGGGTCAAGATCGCCGGCATGGTAAAAATAAAAACCCGCAGCGGCCAGGAGTTTAATCATGGCGGCCACTGCCTGATTGGGATAACCGCTGGTGTACAGGCAGCAGTCATAACCGTGATCGGAGGATTCCCCAAGAATGTAAAAAGTTTCCTTGTTTTCTATTGTCAAGACTTTGGGCTTGACTTTGCGCGATATGGTTTTGAGTTTTCGTATTTTAAGGACGCTGGAAAGCGGAAAGCCCAGAATGAGACCATCGGCATTGACCAGAGGCGGTTTTGGATCGCACTTGTTATGCGCATATTCAAAAATGATTTTCCCCGAGAGCATAGTTTCGGGGAAGGAACGTTCCGGAAACGAAAGAGACAGCGCCGGGTGGCCGTTCTTTCGAATCACAGACAACAGGGTTCCCGCAAGTTCAAGTATCTGTTCAAGACGCTTCGAATCGCTGTAAAGCAGTATCGACAAGGCACGGGTACTCAGGCCGTCCCATTTTTCCTGCCTGATGAAATATTCCATCAGGCGGACAAGATCTTCCGCAGCCTTAAGGTCCATGCCCCGCCTGATTTCGGCGGAATTTGCATATTGGGCAAGGTAATTCAGAAATAAAATTGCGTCCTCTTTAGAGGCCGCTTGGTTTAAGAGCATTTTCTCCAAAGCGGGAATTTTGTCAACAAGCATGAGCTTTATTTTTTCGACTTCAGCCCCGGGATCTTTTCTGCCTGATTCCTCAAAGAGCTTTTCGATGTTTCCGCACGTTAAAGTTTTGAGCCGTTCACCCACACCCCGCTTTTCCCAGTTCAGGCTGAGCAAGCCCTTTCGCTCCAGGGCTTCGGCAGCGTCAAGGTAGGATTCTTTTTCATCAGGGCGGGCGGCGTCGAATCCGGGAAATATCGAAATTGAGCGGAGCCGTATAATTCGATTTTCACCGGTTTTTTCCGCGTTAGGTGATACAGCAGCGGTCCGGGATGAGGTGAGATGGCGGCTGATAAAAGCATCGATAATTTTCTTTTCAAAGGGAGTCATTCGCTCTCCATGGTCTCAACATGGCAGTCCCGGACTTTTACTGCGCTGCCGAAACGGCTTATCACGTTGATACGATCCATGTAAGGGCCGATAGCCTCGATTTTTTCCGGCGGGACAGAGGTGATGATCTGGAGATTGAGGTCGTTGTAAAACGCGAGAATCTTGCCGATACGCTCGTCGTCCATGCGGTTGAAGGCTTCGTCAAAAATCACCAAACGCACGGTGCTTTCGGGACGGGCCTTATAGAAACGGTAGAAACTGGCGGCAATAGCTACATAGTAAGGTGTCTGGGATTCGCCGCCGGATTTTTCTTTCAGCACTTTGGAAAGGGACAGAGTAACCGGGTTGCCATCATCGTCAAAATTATCGGTTTCGCGGATTCTGATGTCATAGTGAAAGTAGGTGCGGTAGTCGCAGATGTCCCGCAGCTCTTTTGAATCCAGCGGGGAATTGAGGATGCGATCAAAAAGATCCTCGGCTGCTTTCCGCTCGGCAGGATCGATAAGCTGCGAAAAAAGGCCCTCTTCCATGTCGGGGATTTTGGCCGCCTGGCGGATAACTTCGATCTGCCCTTTCCGCTCGCTCAATTCTTCCAAATGGAACCAGTACTGATCCCGGCCAAAATGCAGGGTACGGAGTATCTCATTGATCTCCTTGAAACTTTCCCTGGCTTCTTCAATGTGTTCGTTTAAGCGCCCAATAAAGTGATCTTTAAATTCTTTTTCCGCGTCCTGATATGCCCTGGCAATTTTTTCACGGTATTCGGGCAGCTCCGAAGTTTCCAGCCGCTTGAGCAGGGTTTCCGCCTCGGTGTTTTCCGCAGGATCCATGCCCAGAAGGTAATGGAATTCATGTTCGTAATCGGCTACCAGTTTGTTGTATTCTTTTTTGAGGGACTCGGTGCGGGTTTTGAATCCTTTGAGGGTGGATTCGTAAGAATTGGTAAGCTCTGCGATACTGTTGACGGAAAGTTTTTCTTCGGCATAAGTTTCGCACTCACCAATCAAAAGGGGATGATCGGTTCCAAAACTTTTAACGGCTTCTTCTTTTTCTTCCTGCGAACGGGTAAAACGGTCAAGATCGTCCCGGTAACCTGCGAACTTGTTGGTCAGAATACCTTTGGTGTTCTGATAACGGTCGTTATCTTCTTTTAAGAGCCCAAGCCGCGCTTCCAGGTCTTTCCGTTTTTCTTCCAGTTCACGGAAAGATTGGGTATCAATGGCGGCAAGTTCGTTTTCCGCACGGGCAAGATCGTTTTTAAGGGCAGCGCAGGTTTCAATGGAGGGGAACAAATATTTCAATTCCGGCAAATATCGCATAACACGGCTGCAACAGTCCTCCCGGCTGATGGCGTCCCGTTCCGCTTTTTCCGCTGCGGCGAATTCCGCTTCAAGACGCTGTGCCTCTGCTGCAAGAAATTTTCGCCGTTCCTCCAGGGCGGCAATTCCCAAATAATGGCGGCGGTACACTTCTTCTTTTATCCGCGAGG
The DNA here is from genome assembly GCA_025997895.1 of Spirochaetia bacterium. Taxonomy (GTDB): domain Bacteria; phylum Spirochaetota; class Spirochaetia; order Treponematales; family Breznakiellaceae; genus WQXQ01. The sequence goes on along the minus strand of BNVF01000006.1, from coordinate 22,453 downwards.
CGGTGTGATTCATGTAGGTCATGCACTCTTTGGTAACCGCCGAATCGTAGCGCTTGAGGTTTGAGATGTCCGCCCGCATAACGCGCCCCAGGGTGTAATCAATGTAAATGCGGGCATACCCATCGGCCTTGACCAGTTCCGCCAGGGAACCTGTTTTTATCACAGCTTCCCGCATTTTTTCGATATTGGGGACAAAAGCCCCTGCCACTGACCGGGGAAGGCGGTCGTAAACTTCCAGGGCTTTCTGAAAATTCGCCGGGTTTACCAGCACGGCAAAACGCCGGGTATTGAGAGTGCCTTCCACAGCGTCCACCCAGTCAGGATCGGTGATCTCCGCCGCCTCAGCCAGAAAGAACGTCTCAATGCCGGCCTTTTCCAAAGCAGAGCGCAGTTCACGGGGAGCATCGGGGTAGCGCAATATGCCCCGCTCCAGGTCCGCCAGTTCGTTGCGTATGTCCCGAAGGCTATCCGCAGCCGCTTCCTTTTTTCGCTGGGCAGCGTATTTTTCATCCTGATGTTTTTTCGTCTTATCGGCAATGGCGGTGCTTTCTTCATCAAAATTTTCTGTCAGGCTGCGATCAAGAAGAGCCTCGCATTGGGACTTGATTTCGGCGTAATGGCCGGCCCGCTGTTCTTCTTCCGTCAGGTCATGCTCAATGCGTTTGATACGCCCGCTGATTTCCTCATAAAGCCGGTGGGCGTCGTTAGCTGCAAGACTCATGTCCGTAGCCCGCAGTTCCTGTTCCAGATCCAGCCGCTTCTGGTTCAGGGAAGTTATTTCGCGATTGGTAAAATCAAGTTTGTTCTGAGTTTCCGCCAGCAGGCGGGCGGTCTTTTCTTTATGCTGTTTTTCGTTTTCCAGCTCGATCCTGAGTTTCAGAAATTCCTGTTTTAGAATCAGGCCGTCGTAATTCCGCCAATCGGCAGCCTTGGCGCAGATTTTTTTCAGCACCTCAATTTTGGCGATTGCCCCTTTTGCCTGCCGGTCAGCCTCCTTATAATTTTCAAGGTTCAGCTTCATGTCCTGAATGGACACGGGATTTTCCTCCAGAATAAAATCGCAGACAAATTTATCGATGGAATCCAGGGGCTTAAACCCGATGGAACGGGTCAGGGAATCCAGGTAGGGGTTTACCTCGCGCTGACGCTTCCACACACCCAGCCGGTTGGTAACTTCCCGTATGTAATACTGTTTGGTGGGACACACATCGATCTTTTTTTCGGCAAGAAAATTTTTGAACTGGCGGAATACCAGGGGTTCATCTTTTTCAGTACGCAGGACAATCGCCTGTATCGAAACATTGGAGCCCACCCAGAAATGTTCGGTGTAATGGTTATCCCTGTAGGCTTCGATACAAACCCCGCAGGCAAAGTCGTATCCTGCGGATACGCCGTGTCCGTCGCCTTTATCGGCAATACTCCATTCAAGCATCACATGGGCCACGGTGTCGCCCCGGCGGTACTCAGTGGTGTCGCTGCCGAGTTTGCAGCGCACATATCCCATCAGGTCACGGCCGCCGCTCTTGCGTTCCTCTGCGGCGGAGTTGAATTTTGCCATTCGCAGATTAGCGGCTAACACATACTGAATGGCGTCAATCACCGTGGACTTGCCGGAGCCGTTATCCCCCGCCAGGAGACAGCGGTTCCCAAGCTCAATCACCGTGTCTTCAAAATTATGCCAGTTGACGAGCCGGATACGCTCCAGGGTTACCAAAAGGGGAACCTCCCTTAATAATTTTTCCCAGTCTTTCCTTTGTTAATTCACAATAGCTTTTTTCAATTTCTATTCCAAGATAAAAACGTTCTCCAACAATCGTAGATGCGATTCCGGTTGTGCCGCCGCCATTAAATGGATCCAGTATTATATCACCAGGACTTGTTGATGCTTTTACGATACGGGTTAATAAGCTTAATGGTTTTTGTGTGGGATGTTTCCCAAACATTTTTTCTTCATTTTTTGGTGTTGGAATAGACCAAACGGATCTCATTTGAGTGTTTTCTTTCTTTAATTTGTCCTCAGGGAAATAGCCGCCTTTCATTTCATCATAGTTAAAAATGTGTTTTGCCTTTTTATCCTTTCTTGCCCATAACAATGTCTCATGCGAAGCAGTAAAAAACCGGCAGCTTAAATTTGGCGCAGCATTGGGTTTAAACCATGCAATATCATTAAGCATATGAAATTTCTGTTTTTGTAAAATATAACCACATTGATAAATACTATGATATGTGCCGGAAATCCAAATGGTACCTTCCGGCTTTAGCACACGACGACAAGCGGCGATCCATTCTTCGTGAAAAACAGTATCATTTTCAAAGCCCTTGCTCTTATCCCACTTCCCTTTATTCACCGGAACCATTTTTCCGTTTTGGCAGGTAAAACCATCGTTTGACAGCATATAAGGAGGATCCGCAAAAATCATGTTTATTGAATTTTCAGGAATTGTTGATAATATTTCCAAACAATCATGGTTGTAAAGTGTAACATACTCAGATGTGAAGAATGGTTTTATCACTCGTCCTCTCCTTCGCCGTTACTGTCATCACCTGCGGTGCTGTTGCCGGCTTCTCCCTTCTTTTCCAGAAAGGCAATGGCTTCGTCCAGGGCGCTACGGTCAATGCTCAGGGGGATGCTCGGGTAGAGCTGGATGAGTCCGTCAGGATCGGCATAATCGTGAGTCTCCACGGAAACCAGTTTGCAAAAAACGAGACGGCTTAAAATCCTGATAAGGGCGGTCTTTTTGATTTCCTCCCCGGTCATGGCGTTGTACTTTTGCTGAAAATCCCTGATGGCGACAACCGGAAAAGCCGTCAGTGAGACCTCAAGTTTTTTGTCCTCGTAAAGCAGGCGCAGACTTAGCACCGCACAAATTTCTTCCCGTGTAAAATGCAGCCGGATATTTCCCGAACCCTTAAACGCGATAACGCCCAGGCTTTCATCCCGTGTCAGGAAAGCGTCCATGCAGGAAAACCATGCCTCAAAGAGGGCGATGTTCCGAACGGTAAAGTCGTAGAGCTCCCGCTCTTTTTCAATGCCCCGGATAATAAATGTTTTGGAAGTAAGGGTATGCAGCGCCGATTTGAACAATTCAAACTCACCGCTGGAAAGGTCCTGTATCCGGCCAAGGGCCTCAAGGTCCTGATTCATGTTTAACGGTATAGAGAAGGGATTTTGTTTGTCAAGAGGGTGTAGTCCTTCTGGGCACAGTACTTCGGGCAGTTGACACAAATTCGCCGATTGTGTATAGTAAAATCTCTTCTGGGGGTGTAGCTCAGTTGGCTAGAGCGTTTGAATGGCATTCAAGAGGTCAGGGGTTCAATTCCCCTCACCTCCAGAAATTTTGTTTTAGTATTGATAAAATCCAAATAACTCATGAACCTCAACCGAGTTGCGAAGCAACGTCGAACTTTTAGTTCGAGGTTCCCCTCTTGATAGTGAGTGTTTCCCGCCGCTGCGACATACCCCGTTTTCAGTTTGACTGGTTCATGGAGCAGCTGAATGTGGGTTTTGTTGACGTAGCGAACCCTTTTAACGCTGCCCAGGTGCGCCGGGTGCCGCTGCAGCCGGGTTCCGGCAGTGATGCGGCGGAGGTTTTGGTCTTCTGGACCAGGGACCCCCGGGCTATTCTGGCCTGTACGGAAGAACTGGAAAGGTGGGGCTTTCGATACTACGTGATGGTTACCGTAACCGGCTATCCGGCAGTGCTGGAACCCAATGTGCTCCCTACGGAAACGGTCTGTGCCGACATGGGTTGCCTGGCGCAAAAAATCGGCAGACAGCGGGTGATTTGGCGCTATGATCCCATCTTTTTGAGTAGCATCACTGACAAAGATTTTCACCGCCGCAACTTCAGCGCCCTGGCGCAGCGCCTTACGAGTTCAACGCGGCGGGTCATTATCAGTTTGTACGACGAATACCGTGGGGCGAAGCGGCGCATTGAGGCGCTGGAAAGGGCGGGGGTTCTACGTATACCGCTGGCCGTTGACGGAGAAAGGCGGCCCACTGGGGAGGGGCTGTCTGCCGGTGGCAAAGCACCGTCGCCCAGAGCGACAGAGCCCGGCATTGCGGCGCTGCTAACGGACATGGCGGCAATCGCCAATGCCGCCGGCATGGAGATACAAAGCTGCGCCGAGACAGAAAATTTTGAGCCGATGGGCATTAAAGCCGGCGCCTGTATTGATGGGGAGCTTATTAAAGAACTCTGGGGTATTGAGATAGCAGGCAAGGACAAACACCAGCGGCCCCATTGCCTCTGCGCGCAAAGTGTTGACATTGGGCGTTACGGTGATTGTCAGGCGGGATGCGTGTACTGTTATGCGCGGTAATCGGCGTATGCAAAACGTTATGTGCCATTTTTATATGCTTCGGACGCAGTAGTACCCTCAAGTTACGAAAAACTGCACGGTTGTTGTAAACGCTCCTTTCCCTCATTTCCGCTAATAACGGGCAAATTCCACTGCTTAAAAATTCGAAAAAAATTTCCAAAACCTATTGACAAAACTGTTAGTCTATGCTAATTTATAGTTAGAAGATACTAACTTAATGGTCTACAGCAGAATATTCTGATTTTGGGGAGTTCTATGGTGCCGCTTACAATGGCGAGGGTGGGGGAAACCGCATCCGTAAAAAAGGTCGGAGGAAAGGCTGAGGCCCGGCAGTTTCTTGAAAATCTCGGCTTTGTGCCGGGGAGCCACGTTACCATTATTACCGAGATTAGCGGGAACGTGATTGTCAGCATCAAGGAATCCAGGGTTGCGATTAGCCGGGAAATGGCCAGCAGGATTATGGTGTGATCCGTCCCTTTTGGCGGATATATATTGAAGGAGATTGAAATGGGAACATTGAGAACCGCGGCGGTTGGCGAGACCGTAAAAGTGCTGAAAATAGCGGGCGAAGGCGCGATTAAGCGTCGCATTATGGACATGGGTATTACCAGAGGGGTGGAGATTTTTGTGCGAAAAGTCGCGCCCCTGGGGGACCCCATTGAGGTTACAGTCCGGGGTTATGAGCTTTCTCTGCGGAAAGCCGACGCCGAAAACATCGAAGTGGAATAAGAGGTACATAACATGGCTATAAAAATTGCCCTTGCGGGAAACCCAAACAGCGGGAAGACGACACTGTTCAACGCCCTTACTGGCTCCAATCAGTTTGTGGGAAACTGGCCCGGCGTAACAGTGGAAAAAAAAGAAGGAAAACTGAAAAATCACAAAGACGTGGTAATTGTGGATCTGCCCGGTATTTATTCGCTTTCGCCCTATACCCTTGAAGAAGTGGTAGCCCGCAATTTTTTGATTGACGAGCGGCCTGACGCCATTCTTAACATCGTGGATGGTACCAACCTTGAGCGGAATTTGTACCTTACCACCCAGCTTACCGAGCTTGGCATTCCGGTAGTGGTGGCGATCAATATGATGGACGTGGTGAAAAAGAACGGCGACAAGATATATACCGATGTTCTTGCCAAAAAACTGGGCTGCAATGTGGCGGGCATTTCAGCCCTGAAGGGTACGGGCATAATGGAAGCGGCTCAGCTTGCGGTCGATATGGCGGACGGAGGCAAGACCGTTCCCCAGTACGGTTTTTCCGGCATGGTGGAACATACTCTGGCGCACATTGAAGAAGCGGTATTGCACAATCTTCCCGATGAACAGCAGCGATGGTACTCAATTAAACTTTTTGAGCGCGATGAAAAGATCATCCAAAAGCTGAAGCTTACGCCGGAGATTTTATCTCATATTGAAACTGATATTAAAGGCTGCGAACAGGAACTTGACGATGACAGCGAAAGTATTATCACGGCTGAGCGTTACACGTACATCGACACCATTATTCACGAGTGCTGCAAAATAAAAAACAAGGGCAAGTTGAGCATTTCCGACAAAATTGACAAGGTGGTTACCAACCGTCTTTTTGCGCTGCCGATTTTCGCCCTGGTCATGTTCATCGTGTACTTTGTCTCGGTTACTACCGTGGGAACCATTGCTACCGATTGGGCCAATGAAGGCGTGTTCGGCGAGGGCTGGGAATTTTTCGGCCTCTGGGTGCCGGGTGTTCCGGCGCTGCTGGGCAGTTTGCTGGAAGCCATTAACTGCGCCGAATGGCTGCAGGGGCTTATCCTGGATGGCATTGTGGCCGGTGTTGGGGCGGTGCTGGGCTTTGTGCCGCAGATGTTCATCCTGTTTATATTTCTGGCTTTTCTGGAAGCCTGCGGTTACATGGCGCGTATCGCTTTTATTATGGACAGAATTTTCCGGCGCTTCGGTCTTTCGGGCAAATCCTTTATCCCGATTTTGATCGGCACCGGCTGCGGCGTTCCCGGTATTATGGCTTCCCGCACCATCGAAAGCGACCGCGACCGGAAAATGACGGTAATGACCACCACCTTCATCCCCTGCAGCGCCAAGCTGCCCATCATCGCGCTGATCTCCGGCGCGCTGTTTGGCGGCGCCTGGTGGGTGGCGCCCAGCGCCTACTTCGTGGGCATTGCGGCTATTATCTGCTCCGGGGTGATTCTCAAAAAGACCAAACTGTTCGCCGGCGATGTGGCGCCTTTTGTGATGGAACTCCCCGCCTACCACTGGCCCACGGCGATCAATATTCTGCGGAGTATGTGGGAGCGGGGCTGGTCATTTATTAAAAAAGCGGGAACCATCATTCTGCTGGCCACGATTTTTGTGTGGTTCACTTCAAACTTCGGCTGGGACCCCGACGGCGCTTTTGGTATGGTGGATATGGGCGAAAGCATCCTGGCCGTAACGGGATCCGCCATCGCCTGGATCTTCGCGCCGCTTGGCTGGGGGAACTGGCAGTCGGCAGTAGCGGCCATCACCGGCCTTATCGCCAAGGAAAACGTGGTCGGCACCTTTGGTATTCTCTTTGGTTTTGGCGAAGTCGCCGAAGACGGCGCGGAAATTTGGGACGCTCTGGCGGCAAGTTTTACCGTACTTTCGGCCTATTCCTTCCTGGTGTTCAACCTGCTCTGCGCGCCCTGCTTTGCCGCTATGGGCGCCATTAAGCGGGAAATGAACAACCGCAAATGGTTCTGGATCGCCATTGGCTATCAGTGCGGATTTGCCTACATCGTGTCCCTCTGCATTTACCAGGTGGGTATGCTGTTTGGCGGCGCTGCCTCCGGCAGCGAAGGCAGCTTTGGTATCGGAACCATTGTTGCCTTTGCACTGATTGCGGCCTTCCTCTTCCTGTTATTCCGGCCCAACAAGGAGTTAAAAAATGCCTGAGTTCATTACGCAAAATCTGGGAACGGTTATAACCGGCCTGGTTGTGCTTGCCATTGCCGCGGCTATTGTCATCAAGCTGATACGGGACAAGCGCAAGGGCAAGTGCGCCGGCTGCAGCTGCGGATGCGGAGACTGCAAGGCAGCGGACTAAAGACGCAAAAAGGCTCAAGAGTTTCCGGTTTTCTGCCGATAGTAGAGAACCATGTTTAGGCGCTGTGTGCTTCGGTGGGGAGCTAACCTTAAAAACAGAATCGAACACGAAACTTTGTTTCGTGCAGTATGTTTGGTATTGGCTTTATTTTTTCTCTTTCCCCTGGCAGTTACAGCGCAGGTTCTTGCATTGTCATCGCTGGAAACAGCAGAGGAGACATCTCTTAAAGATGGTTCTCTTTTTCCCAATATATACTTTACCGATGTCATCAGTGCGCTGAAAACAGCGGAGGATACACGTCCGTACTGGGTGAATACCGGTGCCGAGTTAGACGCTATTGACCAAATCAATACCGACCATATCTCGCTCCTGCTCAACAATGACATTCTCGCTTTTTACGGCCACCCCAATTCAAAAAATATGGGCATCCTGGGCCGTTACTCGATTGAGGAGTTGGATAAAAGACTCAGCGCGCTTGCCAATGAATATGCGGCGGAAAGCGGCGGCCGTACAGTGCGTAAAGCCTTCTACCTTATTTTTGGCACCGTCTGGCCTGAGGGAGAAATCGGGATACTGAACGAAGCGACCCTTAAACGGTATATTGAATACGGTCTTGAACACGATATCCTCATTTTCCTTGATCACCAAATTGGCCGCTATGATCCGATAAATTCCCTCAAGCGTATGCTTCCCTGGCTGCAGTATCCCAATGTGCACCTTGCGTTGGACCCGGAGTGGCGTACCGCCAAACCCATGCAGGAAATAGGGAGCGTTACCGCCGATGAGTTAAACCGCGCCCAGCAGGTTATGGAAGATTACATCGTTGAGCATAAAATTCCCGGTGAGCGTCTTTTGGTTATTCATCAGTTTAACTGGCGTATGATTAGAAACCGCGAAATCGTGAAGAGCGATTTCCGCAGAGTCAGACTGGTTCACTGCGCCGATGGTTTTGGCGCGCCTCATCTTAAGCGCAGCGCCTATGCCTACAATGCCGAGGCGGCGAACATACCGGTCAAAGGCTTCAAGCTATTCTACAATTTCAACATTCCCGGTGCGGGTTATGACAGCCCGCTCCTTACGCCGAAAGAAGTCTATGCCCTTACCCCCCGGCCTTATATCATTATGTATCAGTAGTACATAACGGATGTAAAGGAAATGCAAAGGATGATCATGACGGAATACCGGCAGATAGAGACGGAAAAGGTACGGTGTTTCTGTGAGGGCGTTTTTCACAGTTACGGGTTCACTACGGATGAAAGCAAAACAATTACCGATGTGCTGCTCCGGGCCGATTTATACGGTATTGAATCTCACGGGGTGCAGCGGCTTATTCGCTATCATGACGAGATTGGCTCAGGCCTGGTGGATGTCAAGGCAAAACCGGAAATTGTGCATGAAACGGGAATTTCTGCAGTTATAAACGCCCATAAGGCCATGGGTCAGCTTGTGGGAGTCCGGGGCATGGAACTGGCCATACAAAAGGCCAAAACCTCGGGCTGCGGCATGGTAACGGTCCGCAACTCAAACCACTACGGTATTGCCGGTTATTACAGCGGCATGGCGGCGGAGGCGGACCTCCTGGGGATCTGCTTGACCAACACCGAGGCCATCAGCGTACCCACTTTTGGCCGGCAGGCTATGATCGGAACCAACCCAATAGCCCTTGCCATGCCTGCCGAGCCGGTTCCCTTTTCATACGACGCGGCTACTACTGTAGTTCCCCGGGGGAAACTTGAGGTTTACAACAAAAACGGCAAGGCCCTGCCGGATCAATGGGCTCTGGACACAGAAGGCAACCCCAGCTCCAACGCTGCCGAAGTCCTCAACAATATCATTCACAAACTGGGTGGCGGCATTGCGCCCCTGGGCGGAGTGGGCGAGCTGTATGGCGGTCATAAAGGCTACGGCCTGGGCCTGATTGTCGACATTTTTACCGCGATTCTTTCCGGGGGCCTGAGTTCAAATCATGTAAACGTTACGCCGGGACTTAACGGCATCTGCCATTATTTTATGGCACTGGACTACGGAATTTTTGGTGATAAAGAGACAATAAAAGTAAATATGTCATCATTCCTGCGGGAACTGCGGGAAAGCAGGAAAGCTGAAGGTCAGGAGCGTATATACACCCATGGCGAAAAGGAGACGGAGATGATGGCCTCCCGGATTAAGGGCCAAATTCCGGTGAACGAAAAAACCCTGGCCGAGATGAAGGACATTGGGACAAAACAGGGAGTGAGGTGGGAGTTTTAACAAGGTCCCTATATGCCTGTGGCATCATCTCAATAGCCCCGCATTTTATCAACCAGATTTTTCAGCGGCTCTCCCTTTTTGTAGCGGGCGAAATTGTCCAGTGCCATATCCATAGCCATGCGGCTGTATTCGGGATGGCAGCCGGCATAATGGCCGGAGAGAATCACGTTGTCCATATCCCAAAGCGGAGAATCCGGCGGCAACGGCTCAGTTTCCGCAACATCCAGCAGAGCGCCGGCGATTTTTTTTAAGCGCAGGGCCTCTATCATGGCTGTCTCGTCGGTGGTGGCGCCCCGGCCAATGTTGATATAGAGGGCGCTATTTTTCATCAGGCTGAATTCAGCGGCACCGATGATGTGGCGCGTATCGGGAGTAGAAGGGAGTATGTTTACCACATGGTCGGCTTCGGGCAGCAGGGCTTTCATGTTCGCGGCGGCTTCAATGCGTATACCATCGCCGCCTTCTACAGAAGGCGAGCTTTCCACGCTTTTTGAGGGATCACGGCGCAGGCCGATCACCTTCATGCCGAAACCCAGGGCAATTCTGGCAACGTTTCTGCCGATGTCGCCGTAGCCAAGTATCAGCATGGTCTTGCCGTTCAGTACCGAGAGTTTTTGATCAACTATGACAAGCCATTTGTGGCGTTTCTGCGCATCCAGCGCTGCGGGAAGACAACGGTTCCAGCCAAGGAGCAGGGCAAAGAGATGTTCCGCAAGCTGCTGCCGGTGTATACCCGATGTAGTCGTTAGCTGAAATGGCAGGGCTTTAGCTTCAGGATAACGCAGCAGGAAATCGGCGCCTGCTGACCAGAGCTGCAGCCATTTCAGATTGGGCATCCTGGGCAGCAGGTCAAAAGGCACATCGCCAAAACCAATTTCAATCCGATCAAGAAAAGGTTCTATCTCCGCAGTGTCCATAGAAATCAACACTTCCCGTCCCTCTCCGGCAGACAGCAGTTTCCCTCTGAATTCAGGCAGCAATCTGAAACGATGTAATGAAAGCAGAATAATTTTTTGATTGTCCATATTGATACTTTAATGAAAAGCGCCCCCTGTATCAACCGAGGGGATAAGAGTAAAATACAAATTAGCACAAGAGGGAAATGTATTTCATTAAAATGTGCCCTGTGCTATGATAGCACACATGAGTTCACTGGATACACTATTTTCTTCCCTCAAGCAGGCGCAGGCCCGGCTGGCGCTGGAAAACCGCGCCGCCAGGGACAAGGCCCTGTCCGCCGCCGCAGCCGCCATTGACCGGGACCGGTCCGACATCCTGGCCGCCAATGCGCAGGATGTGGAAAAGGCCCGGAGCGGAGGGATGCAGGAAAGTCTGGTCGACCGGCTCCTGCTCAACAGCCGGCGTATTGATGAAATTATTGAAGGGATCGAAGTTGTGATACGCCAGGATGATCCCATCGGCAAAGTGCGGGCCGGCTGGACTCTTCCCAACGGCCTTTTTATTGAGCAGGTTACAGTACCCCTGGGCGTAGCGGCGATCATCTACGAGTCCCGGCCCAATGTTACCGCCGACTGCGCCGCCCTTGCCTACAAAGCCGGCTGTTCCATTTTGCTGCGGGGTTCCTCCTCGGCGCTGGAATCGAACAGGGCACTGGTGCGCTCCATCAAGGCCGGCCTTGCGGAAGGCGGTGGCATAGCGGATGCAGTCGCCTTGTCTGACCTTGGGAGTTCAGGCACAGCAGATACCGGCAGCCATAAAGATGTGGACATTATTCTGAACGCACGGGGCTGGATCGATGTGGTTCTTCCACGGGGCGGAAAAAATCTGATACGCCATGTGGTGGAGAATGCCCGGATTCCGGTAATAGAAACCGGCGAAGGCAACTGCCATATTTATGTTGAAGGCGGCGTAGATATGGATCAGGCGGTGGAGATCATCGCCAATGCGAAACTGCAAAAGCCCGGTGCGTGTAACGCCGTGGAAACCCTGCTGGTGCGCCGTGATGCGCTAACGGCGCTGCTGCCAAAACTCGCGGCGCGTCTTGCAGGCAAGGCCGAGTTACACTGCGATGTATCGGCTAAAGAAGCAATAGAGGGGGGAAGTCTCCCCCCTGGCCTCAAACCTGCGGTTTTCGGCACACCCCCCTCTGCGGAGCTCCGCCCCGCAACGCCCCGCATTCCCGGCCTTGTGCTCAAAGACGCCGTTGAAGCAGACTGGGAAACCGAATTCCTTGATTATATTCTGGCTATCAAAACCGTGGACTCCTGTGATGAGGCCATTGCGCATATCAACCGTTACGGGACAAAACATTCGGAGGCTATTCTTACCAATGATCTGCAGGCGGCGGAGTTATTCCGCAGCAAGGTAGACGCGGCCTGTGTGTATGTCAACGCTTCGACCCGCTTTACCGATGGCGGCGTATTTGGTTTTGGCGCGGAGCTGGGCATCAGTACCCAGAAGTTCCACGCACGGGGCCCTATGGGGCTTGAAGCCCTCACTACGATAAAGTATCTTATAAGCGGCTCAGGACAAATACGGAGTTAGGTGAAATGATACCACGACTTATCGCGGATGCGCGCAAAATTGTTTGCAAATTCGGTTCCAATACTCTTGCCGATAAGGACGGTAAAATAAATTCCGCTTTTCTTGCGGAATTCGCCGATCAGGCTGCGGCGTTCAAGCGGAATGGCAAACAGATCGTTATTGTGTCATCAGGCGCCCAGGTGGCGGGTCTTTCCACTATGGACAAGTGGGCGCGCAAGCGGGACCTGCACTACCGCCAGGCCCTTTGCGCCGTGGGACAGGTGGAGCTCATGGGCGCATGGCGCCGCGCTTTTGGGCCGCAGGGTCTGCACATCGCCCAGATACTGCTCACCCAGGAAGATTTCGGCGACCCCATCAGAACCCTCAATATGCGGAACACCCTTTTCACTCTGGTAGACGAAGGCATCATCCCCATCATCAACGAGAACGACACGGTCTCGGTGGAAGAAATCAAAATCGGCGACAATGATACGCTTGCCGCCCATTCGGCAATACTCTGGAGCGCCGACCTCCTTGTCCTCTTTAGCGACATCGATGGTCTCTTTGACAAAAACCCCAAAGAATTTCCCGGCGCCGGGCTGGTGGAAGAAGTACGCGACATTGAATCGGTGCGCAAAAATATCAGCATAGGCGCAACGAACAGCTTTGGCACCGGCGGCATCGCCACTAAACTTGACGCCGCCCAGCGCGCCTTTTCCTACGGCATCCCCACCATTTTAGCCCACGGCGGCAAACCCCGCTGCCTGGAATCCCTTGCCGCCGGTACGCAGAAGGGCACGGCGTTTTTGGTGTAGGGAAGGTCTTCTTCCATTGTCTGAGTCGTATTTTTCCATTACAATAAATCCATCCTTTTATTCGGGGTAAAAAATGAAGGTAGTCGTTATCGGTGCCCAGTGGGGCGATGAGGGGAAAGGGAAAATTGTGGACTATCTGGCCAACGAGGCCCAGATAATTGTACGGTATGCCGGCGGCGCAAACGCGGGGCACACCATTGTAATTGGCGGCGAAGAATACGCTCTGCACTTGATTCCATCCGGGGTGTTTTATCCTGACAAGATCGTGATTCTTGGCGCGGGCATGGTGATCGATCCGGTGGCGCTTTTCAGCGAGATCAAAATGCTGGAAGACCGGGGGATCGATACCACCGGACGGGTTTTTATTTCCGATCGGGCCCATATTGTGCTGCCCAGGTATATTCAAATTGACAAAGAGCGGGATGCGGCGCGAAAAAAACCCATTGGTACTACCGGCAGAGGTATAGGCATTACCTATTCCATGAAAAGTGACCGCGATGGTATACGCATTGCCGACCTGACATGGAAAGAAAAAATGGCGGAACTTGAAAAAGAAGATCGCGATTTTCTTGCGCCTTATACTGACAAGCTGCTTGCCATGTCTATCGATCTTTCTTCGTATTTGGTACATCGAAAAAATTCCCAGGTGCTTTTTGAAGGCGCTCAGGGTACCCTGTTGGATTTGGACCTGGGAACCTATCCCTACGTGTCCAGCGGAATGTCCTGCGCGGCAGGCGCCGCAGTAGGCGGCTGCATAGGGCCCAGGGCAATCGATAAGGTGCTGGGCGTATTCAAAGCCTACTCCACCAGGGTAGGAAACGGCCCCCTTCCCAGCGAGTTTGATCCCGATGCCGAAGATGAACTCTGCCGCTTTGTCCGCGATACCGGTCGTGAATACGGCGTTACTACCGGCCGGCCCCGGAGATGCGGCTATCTGGATCTGGTTTCGCTCCGTTACGCCTGCCTTACCAATTCCATTGACAGCCTGGTGATGACCCACCTTGACGTGTATGACACCTTTGAAGAAATCAAAGCCTGTACCGCTTACCGCATTGGCGACCGGATCGTAGAAAACTTTCCCGCTTCCATCGAAGACCTCAACAATGCAAAACCGGTACTGCGGAGTTTCCCCGGCTGGAAAAAATCTCTGGCCAGCGCGCTAACCTACGAAGAATTCCCCGTGGCGGCAATGGAGTACATCGAGTTTATTGAACGTTTCTGTGAAACGCCGATTGATATTGTATCTGTGGGCTATGACCGCAAAGCAACGATAATCCGCAAAAGTCCCTGGACACGCTGAAACAAAGGAGAAGCCGGTGCAAGCCAAAAAGACCGAACGGGTTGAACTGGTAGTGCTGAACAAGAGCGGAGTTCTGGGCAGGGTTGCCGGTCATATAAGGCATGAGGGCTGGAATATCAAGCGGCTTACCGTGGACGAGGATGAAGCGCCCTCCAGAGCTGCGGCTCTGGGCGGAGCCGCAGCTCCGTGCAGAGTTGGTACTTCTACAATGGAAATTGATATTGAAGGCGCCCATACCAAGCTTGCCCAAGTTATGGACAGGATTTTGAATCTGGACTGTGTTATCAGCATAGCCATGTTTCAGGACGGTGAAAAAGTTATTCGCCGCCGTCCACAGGTTATGCAGACGCAAGTCCTTGCCGCCGAATCTGCGGCGAATATTCCGCCCAAGTCTCCGCAGGCGATCCGGGTGCTGGCGATCAACCCCGGATCAACTTCTACCAAATTCGCCCTGTATGATGACGAAAAATGCGTCATTAAAAAAACAATACAACATGACGCGTCACTGTTTGCCCGCAGCGCTTCTGCGCTGGATCAGAAAGAACAACGTCGCAGCAGTATCATGCAAAGCCTTGAGGAAGCGGGCCTTGATTTTGCTTCCCTTGAAGCGGTTGCGGGCCGGGGCGGGCTGTTAAAACCCATTGAAAGCGGCACCTATATTATCAATCAAAGAATGTTGGATGATCTCCACTCCGCCACTGCGGCGATTCACGCTTCCACACTGGGGGCGATTATAGCGGCGGAAATCGCCGGGCCCCTTTCCATCCCGGCCTATGTGGTTGATCCGGTAGTGGTGGACGAGATGGACCGGAACGCCAAACTTACCGGTATGCCCGGCATTGAGCGTTCCAGCGTTTTCCACGCCCTGAACCAAAAAGCCATAGCCCGCAGGCTTGCCGCTGAATTGGGCAGGCCCTACGAAAACACCCGCTTCATTGTGGCGCACCTGGGAGGCGGCATTACCGTAGGCGCGCACCGCTACGGCAGGGTCATCGATGTAAACGACGCCCTTTCCGGTGAGGGGCCCTTTACCCCGGAACGAACCGGCGCGATTCCGGCCATTCCGCTTATCAATATGTGTTTTTCCGGCGAATACACCGAGGCAGAGATGATCGAAAAAGTCAGCGGCAAAGGTGGAATGAAAGCGTATCTGGGAACCGGCAATCTGCGTGATGTGCAAAAAATGATCAACGACGGTGATGAATTTGCCGCCCTGGTACTGGATTCCATGGCGTATCAGGTTTCCAAAGAAATAGGCGCTATGGCCGCCGTGCTTGAAGGATTGGTAGACGCCATCATTTTAACCGGCGGCCTTGCCCACTCAACCCGTTTTACCGGCGCGATCAAACAGCGGGTGGACAAACTTGCCCCGGTGCATGTGTTCCCCGGCGAAGATGAAATGCTTGCCCTGGTAAACGGCGTTATTCGGGTACTCCGGGGCGAGGAAGAAGCCGCCCAGTATGATTAATAAGGATTGGATTAATGGATAAAATTTTAATTCTCGACTTTGGCAGCCAGACGACTCAGCTTATCGGGCGGCGGATTCGGGATATGGGCGTATACACCGAGATCATGCCCGGCGACTCGGCGCTTGGCGCTGAGGCCCTTGGCCCCGAAGTAAAGGGGATCATTTTATCCGGCTCGCCTGAATCGGTATATGACCAGGGAGCGGCGCCGGACAAAAAAATCTACGATTGCGGCTTGCCCCTGCTGGGGATATGTTACGGCTTGCAGCGAATGACACACGACCTGGGCGGAAAAGTTGAGCCCTTGCCAAAGCGGGAATATGGCCGCATTGGGGTAAAAGTCGCAGGGAGCAAAGAACAGGGAGCAAGCAACGGGAACAACGTATGCGGCGAATTGGCTGCGAAGTTTCTTTCTGGGTTTAAAGATTCTTTTATTGCCTGGATGAGTCACGGCGATACGCTTACCAAGCTTGCGCCGGGGTTCAAAGAAGCGGGAACCAGCGATACAGGGTATCCGGCAGTTATTGTCCACGAAGAAAAACCCTGGTTTGGGCTGCAGTTCCACCCGGAAGTGACTCACTGTGAATGTGGAAATGAAATCCTCTCCGCTTTTATTTTTGGCGTGTGCGCCTGTACCGCAGGCTGGACTATGGAGCATTATGTTGAGGAAGTGCGTTCCTCGCTTACCGCCAGGATTGGTAACAGTCCGGTGTTGCTGCTTATTTCAGGCGGCGTAGATTCCACGGTGGCCGGGGCGCTGTTACTCAAAACTTTGCAAAGTGATCAGGTACATCTGATGTACATGGACACCGGCCTTATGCGCAAAGATGAAACAAAAGCGGTTAAGGCGAGTCTTGAACAGTTGGGCGCCAGGCATCTGCACATTGTCATGTGTGAAGAAGAATTCCTCGGTGCTCTCAAAGGTTTAAGCGAGCCCGAGGCGAAGCGCAGGGCAATTGGCGATCTTTTCATCACCATTCAGGAGCGGGAAGTGGCCCGGCTTGGGCTGCCGGAACATTATTTTCTCGCCCAGGGAACGCTGTACACTGACCTTATCGAAAGCGGCAAAGGCGTGGGGAAAAAGGCACATCTTATCAAGAGCCATCACAATGTGGGCAGCCCCCTGGTGGACGCCAAACGCAAAGCAGGCAAAATCATTGAGCCCCTGGACCGGCTGTACAAGGACGAAGTGCGGCGCGTGGGACGTTTTCTGGGCGTTGACGAAGACGTGGTACGCCGCCATCCCTTCCCCGGGCCGGGCCTTGCGGTGCGCATCCTCGGCGAAGTGACCAGGGAAAAATGCGACATTCTGCGCGAAGCGGACGCTATTTATATAGAAGAACTGAAGCGCCGCAAAACCCCGGCAGGCCGCAGCCTTTACGACGAAATCTGGCAGGCCTTTGCGGTGCTGCTGCCCATACGCTCAGTAGGCGTGGCCGGCGACGTCCGCAAATACGGCTGGGTACTGGCGTTACGCGCCATCACCAGCGCCGACGGCATGACCGCCGATGTGTACCCTTTTGAGACAAAGGACTTGCTGGAGATCTCCACCCGCATCACCAACTCGGTGCAGGACATTGGCCGGGTAACTTACGATATTTCGAGCAAACCGCCGGCTACGATTGAGTGGGAGTAGGTCACCTCTTCCATTTTCTGCTCCTTATATAAAACTAACCGTCCCCCATTGAGAGACGGTTGTAAAATTTGGTGCCAGGCACGTGGCCAGCGCCTGTGCGTTTACTATTCCCAATTACTCAAAGTATCCCCCACGCCCCCTGACGAGGTATCGTCATAGGTCCAAGCGCTGGAGGTAGAGTCTCTAGCAGCGTAAAGATTAATCTCTATATCCGCATCCACATTCCGTTCCTTACCGCCTCTTACATACACCGCATGGCCATTTCCGCTTGTGGCGGTATTTTCGGTGCTATCCGCAGTATGGGTTGTATCGGTATCGCCGTAAATGATTCCGCCTTTTTTGGTGAATGTTTCGTCATAAACATACACCCCGCCGCCGAAGGAGGCTTCATTGTCGCTTACCTGTGATGTGCCCTGCATAGTGAATGTTCCGTCAGAAACACACACCCCGCCGCCGTTGTAGGAGGCTTCATTGCCGCTTACCTGTGATGCATCCTCCATGGTGAATGTTCCGTCATAAACATACACCCCGCCGCCGGAGGCGGCTTCATTGCCGCTTACCTGTGATGCATCCTCCATGGTGAATGTTCCGCTAGAAACATACACCCCGCCGCCGGAGGCGGCTTCATTGCCGCTTACCTGTGATGCATCCTCCATGGTGAATGTTCCGTCATAAACATACACCCCGCCGCCGAAGTCGGCTTCATTGCCGCTTACCTGTGATGTATCCTGCATGGTGAATGTTCCGCTAGAAACTTCCACCCCGCCGCCGGAGGAGGCTTCATTGCCGCTTACCTGTGATGCATCCTCCATGGTGAATGTTCCGTCATAAACATACACCCCACCGCCGGAGTCGGCTTCATTGCCGCTTACCTGTGATGCATCCTCCATGGTGAATGTTCCGTCATAAACATACACCCCACCGCCGTGGCTGGAGTAGGAGGAGGAGGAGGAGGCTTCATTGCCGCTTACCTGTGATGTATCCTGCATGGTGAATGTTCCGTCAGAAACATACACCCCGCCGCCGTTGTAGGAGACTTCATTGCCGCTTACCTGTGATGTATCCTGCATGGTGAATGTTCCGCTAGAAACATCCACCCCGCCGCCGGAGGAGGCTTCATTGCCGCTTACCTGTGATGCATCCTGCATGGTGAATGTTCCGTCAGAAACACCCACCCCGCCGCCGGAGGAGGAGGCTTCATTGCCGCTTACCTGTGATGTATCCTGCATGGTGAATGTTCCGCCAGAAACATACACCCCACCGCCGGAGGAGGCTTCATTGCCGCTTACCTGTGATGCATCCTGCATGGTGAATGTTCCGTCAGAAACATACACCCCGCCGCCGAAGGAGTAGGAGAAAGAGATAGTATTGCCGCCTACCTGTGATGTGCCCTGCATAGTGAATGTTCCGCCAGAAACATGCACCCCGCCGCCGGAGTACACCCCGCCGCCGGAGGAGTAGGAGACAGTATTGCCGCTTACCTTAGTGTTACCTTGCATAATGAAGGTTCCACCTGAATTTACCCTAACCAACGACGCATTGTTAGTGTTATTGTAGCGTCCCATAAGGGTAATATCATTATCCAGTACCAGAGTAACGCCGCTTTCAACGGTAAAAAGCGATCCGTAACCGGAAAGGCTTACGGTACGGCTGCCTTCTCCAGTAAGTGTAATACTTACCGTTTTACTGGGATATGAAAGCGTATAGGCGGTTATCTCCTCGTCTGCTCCCAACACGATAAAATAGCTTTTTTCGGTAATTGCGTTGGCTGAAATATATGTCAGTGCGTCTGTAAGCCGCTGAAAACTGCGGATTTTATGAGCTTCGTCAATAACCTCATCGTATAATAATACCGCGCCAGTTGCCGCCACCGTTACGGCGCAGGTTGCCTTTCTTCTGCTGTCCGCCGCAGATGTTGCGGTGACAGTTGCTGTACCTACGTTTTTGGCCGTTACCACACCGCCTGATGACACCTCAGCAACAGAGGTATTGCTGCTGGTCCAGCTTATGTTTTGGTTTGTTGCGTTTAACGGTTGTATTGTCGCGGAGAGGGTTTCGGTATTTCCCGTAACAATGGTAAGGCTTGATGCGTTAAGTGTAACGCCGGTAACGACTACCGCAGTTGCCGACACCGTTACGGCGCAGGTTGCCATTTTGCTGCTGTCCGCCGCAGATGTTGCGGTAACAGTTGCTGTTCCCGCGCTATGGGCGCTTATGACGCCGCCTGATACTGTCACGACACTATTATTACTACTCAACCAGATTACATTTTTATTCGTCGCGTCGGCGGGCGTTATTGTTGCAGTAAGCGTTTCTGTGCCGCCCACTAGCATAGTCGTAGTTGCTTTATTAAGAGTTACGCCTGTTACAGTTACCTGAGCAACCCCACCGCCCCCCACAGGGTCAGTACAGCCGGTTATAGCCAAAATAGCAGATGCTATTAATACAAAGACCACCTTTGATTTGGTCCTCATTTCTAAACTCCCCTATAAATTTTGATTTGAAATCTCATGCGAGATCTCTTTTGAGATATTTTTACAGGAATACTCCCGTAAATTAATGAGTAAAATAATCATAAATAGGTTTATTTAAGTAACTTTCACACCTTAATGGTGTACTATCGGTTAATAGGGGGGGGGGGGACTTATTTCATGGACAAAGGGCAAAAAAGTACTGTTTTGCATCATTTTGGGGGAAGTTGCCGCCGTTTTCCTGTTTATACCCATAAGTAAATAGAATACCTGCTTTGGAGGGGAATGTCAACAGAATATTGTACCAATTTCAGGGCGAGCGTATATAAAAAAGCAACCAATACCGCCGCTTATTGAGCACAGATACCAGACTTTGCGCGCCACGTTTGGAATCCCGGTATGCATTTCATCCGCAATCGTACAGTATTCTTCCCGAATTGTTCAACAAGGAAGGGCAGTCCATCCATTTACAAATCCATATTTAGTAGTATAATTTAACCGTCATCATACAAAAAGACGGGGGTGCAAAAATGGACAGACGTGAATTTTTGAAAAAATCGGCTACGCTGGGTTTTGGCGCGGGGCTGCTTATTCTGCCAAAGGGGCTGCGCGGCGCATTTACCCTGGCCGCTCAGGAAAACAGGTATCCCGACCTGGTGGCGCTTAAGGGCGGAACGCCCCGGACTATGTTCGAGCGGGGTATGCGGGAAATTGGCGGTATGGGGCGTTTTGTCAGAAGCGGGCAGACCGTGGTGATAAAGCCCAATATGTCCTTTGACCTTGCGCC
The DNA here is from genome assembly GCA_025997895.1 of Spirochaetia bacterium. GTDB lineage: Bacteria > Spirochaetota > Spirochaetia > Treponematales > Breznakiellaceae > WQXQ01. The sequence goes on along the minus strand of BNVF01000006.1, from coordinate 1,857 downwards.
GGAATACGGGGCAAACACCTCCCCTGAACTGGTGGCAGCGGTGGTCCAGCAGTGCAAGGACGCCGGGGCGCGGCGGGTGATCATTATCGATCATTCCCTTGCCCACTGGGAGCGCGCCAGTAAAAACAGCGGTATTCTTGAGGCGGCGAAAAACGCCGGCGCGGTTTATGCCCAGGCCGAGAGAGAAGGCTACTATCAAAAAGTTCCCGTCAATGGCGGCAAACGGTTAAAGGAAATAGCAATACACGAAGCCGTTCTGGAAGCCGACGTGTTCATCAACGTGCCGGTACTGAAACACCATGGCGGCGCCGGTGTTTCGGGCTCAATAAAAAACCTCATGGGCTGCGTCTGGGACCGGCGCACCTACCACGCAAGCGGACTCCAGACCTGTATCGCCGACTTCCTCTACGCCAAAAAACCAAACCTCAACATCGTTGACGCATACCGTGTCCTCACCAGAAACGGCCCCGGCGGCGGGAATCTGGCCGATGTAACCCAGATGGGATCGATGATCATATCAGCCGACATCGTGGCTGCGGATTCGGCGGCCTTTGCCCTGGTTAACCGCAGACAGGGAGAGGTCGAGTATGTACGCATTGCCTCGGAAGCGGGCCATGGGCAGATGGACCTTTCCAGGCTGAACATCTCCCGTCTGAACGTATAGCATGGCTAACCTTGAAAATAGAACCGAACATGAAACTATGTTTCATGAGCGTAACAGTAAAGTACCATCCCTTGTCCGTTTCCTCATAGCACTTGCCGTGCTGTTTTTTTTTGTTTACGCATACCTTTCGCCCAGCATCAACGCCAACGGCATATTGGAACTACTGGTCAAAGGCCAATTTTCAGCTGCACTTTACGGAACGGGCATAATTGGCGTAACGGTCATTGTCATCCTCGCCCTCACCCTGATTTTCGGCAGGCTCTACTGCAGCGTCCTGTGCCCTCTGGGTACAGTGCAGGAACTATTTTGGCGGGCTGGAAGATTATTAAGGGGAAGACTATGGAGGGGGAAGTCTCCCCCCTCGCCCGCACTTCGTAGCGGGCTACCCCCCTCTACGGGGAGCTCCGCCCCCCGTAACGCCCCCCCGCCCGACAATAGCACGCGAACCGGTGAGCGTGTCTTATCAACTAATGTAGCACGGCGTAGCGCCGAGGGGGTCTCTGTTACAAATAATGCCTCAGCGCGCCTTTTCCGCAGGGGCTATGCGAAAGCGCCAATAGCGCGTTACGCGATACCGCTGCTTGTTGGCGCGGGTCTGGTCTTTTCGCTTACCCCGCTTATGGTGATCTTTGACCCCATCTCTACCTTCGGGCGGGGAATGGGCGCCCTGCGCAGTTTGCTCACATCGAACGGGGCGGCCGACGAAGGCGCGGCGGCCTTTGCGCTCGTACTCGCCATTCCACTGGCGCTCATACTGTTTGTTGCGCTGCTGCGCGGACGGGCTTTTTGCGACTGGTGTCCGGTGGGTCTGACCCTGGGCCTGTTTTCATCAGCCGCGCCTCTGGGCATAAAGCTCTCCCCAGGCTGCACCTCCTGCGGGCTTTGCGAAAAAAAATGTCCCGCAGGCTGCATTGATTCCAAAGAAAAGCGCATAGACAGCGAACGCTGCATATTGTGTTTTTCCTGCGCCGCAGTCTGTCCCTCGGGAAGCGCGGTTTATGGAGTGCGGGGCAGGAAAAACACAATTTGCAGCGTTCGCTGCCTATGCGCTTTTCGTTGGAATCAATCCAGCCTGCGGGACATTTTTTTTCGCAAAGCCCGCAGGAGTTGCAGCCTGGGGAGAGCTTTATCCCCAGAGGCGCGTCTGATGAAAACATGCCCAGGGTCAGACCCACCCGCCATCATCCAGAAAA
>BNVF01000005.1 GCA_025997895.1 Spirochaetia bacterium | reverse complement strand
CTTCGCTGAGGGGGAATGGGGAGTTTTACTCCGTAGGGGTGGAACGTGTCCGCCTGCCACGAGTAAGAAATACTCGCTAATGCAGCAGTGGGGAGGGCTTGTGAGTTATTTTTTGCTCGTAGTGAATAGCACATTCCCTCTCTGCGAAGGAAATGGTGATTTATTGCGCAGTGTAACCTATTCCGCAACTGCAAATCGGGGTGAGCGGGGCAGTGCCGGGCATGACTTTTTGCGACAAGCCAGAAAAAGGGGTAACCGACCCCACCTTCGTGTCGAGCGAGCCGTAGGCGAGTGCACGAAGGTGTGTATCTAATGTTTTGGAGCAAACGGAATGCCCGGCACTGCCCCGCCCACCCCGATTTGATGAGCGAGAGAATGTTACACAGCGAGACAAATTACCATTTAGCACCTGACTGACTCCCCTTCCCCCAGCGCTTCATCAATCAGCGGCCCCAGTTCCAGCGATTCGTACAGGGCATTCGCCTCGGATACGTCGCCGCGCAGAACAGGGTGGGGTGGGCTGAAAAGTACGCAGCAGTCTTCGTAGGGCTGAATCGAGGTTTCGTAGGTGCCGATGGTTTCGGCTTTGCGGATGATGCTTTCCTTGCCGATGCCGATGAGGGGGCGCAGTACCGGGAGTTTGATTCTGCTTTGGGTGCAGCTCAGGTTTTCTACGGTCTGGCTTGCCACCTGGGAAAGACTTTCGCCTGAGATAAGGCATTTGCTTTTTATTTTGAGGGCCAGCTTTTCAGCACATTCCATCATGGCCATGCGCAGGAGTACCGTTGACCAGGGCAGGGGAGAGCGCTCTTTAATGCGCATCTGCACCCTGGTAAAACCTATGATGTACAGGCGTATGCCCAGGCAGTAGTCGCCAACGATTTTTGCCAGGTCTATCACTTTTTGGCGGGCTTCAAGGGAGGTGTAGGGATAGGCGTGAAAGTGTACCGCGTCAATGCCCATGCCCCGGTTGGCCATGAGAAAACCCGCTACCGGGGAGTCAATGCCCCCTGAAAGCAGCAACAGGCCCCTGCCGGCGGTTCCTACCGGGAGGCCGCCAAGGCCCTTTTGGGCGTTGCTGTAGACGTAGGCTTTCTCGCGTATCTCTATCTGGATAATGCCGCCGGGTTTGTGCACGTCAACGGTAAGGCCGCTTATAGCATCAAGTACCGCCTGGCCACACTGACTGCGCAGGCCCCAGGAATCCAGGGGAAAGCTCTTGTCGGTTCTACGGGCTTCAATTTTGAAGGTGCTTATGCCCCGCTCACGGAGTTTTTTCCCTTCCTCAATGCAGGCGGCCATAACCGCTTCCACGGTTTTTTCAAGGCCCCTGGTTTTGGCCCAGCCGGATATTCCCATGAGGTGCGAGAGTGCCTGCTCCACCGCGTATTCATCATCACAGTGGACGTAAAAGCGGCCGTTTCTTGTTTCGACTCTGGCTTTTACCGGCGCGGCCTTGTCCGCAGCTTGTACATCGGGCGGCGCGGCATTTTCATTCGTTGCGGAGGGTCTGTCCAGCATACGCAGCAAATTGCGCTTTAATACGCTCTCAAAGGTTTTGCGGTTTCCGCCTTTCAGGGTAAGCTCTCCCAGTTTTAAGAGCCAGGTATTCACAGGAATTTCAAAACCTCCGCGATGGCTGCAAGGAGCAGGTCTATTTCTTCATCGGTGGTTGACCAGCCCTGGGAGATGCGTATGCCTTCGAGACTGAGACTTTCCTCTATGCCCATAGCGGCGAGGACCGGGCGATCAGGCGAGGAAGAGGAGCAGGCCGAGCCGGTTGAGACGGCGAAGCCCAGATCGTCCAGGGCCCTGACCATTACTTCGCCGGGTATGTCCCTAAAAGCAGCCTGCAAAATATAGGGGGAAAATGATTCATCGTCTATGTCCCGGTTCCGGGGTATGAACACGCAGCGGTCAAAGGTTTTAAGGCCCGTGGCAAGGCGTTTGGCGCGGCGGCGGGCAAGGGCGTATTCGTTTTTTACTTTTTCCGTTGCGGCGTGGTTTTCAAGGCAGGCGGCAAGGGCCGCAGCGCCGGCGGTGTTTTCCGTTCCAGGCCGAATTTTTCTTTCCTGACCCCCGCCTGTGTAGAGTGTTTCCAGGGGACGGCGCAAATACAGGAGACCGATTCCCCTGGGGCCGCCTATCTTGTGGGCGCTCAAAGACGCGGAGTCCAGATCCCAGCCGTTTATATCCAGCGGTATCTTGCCCGCCGCCTGTACAAGGTCGCAGTGGAAATGAGGCGGAACGCTTTGTTTGCGCATAACGTCACGCAAGGCGTACATGTCGTTTATCACGCCGATTTCGTTGTTAAGCGCCATGATGGCAGCAAAACGGACATCGCCGTATTTGTCAAAAGTTTTTGTCAAAAGTTCGGGGCTTACCCTGCCTGAAGAATCTACCGGCAGGCGGCCGGTTGGTTTTCCCAGCCGCTCCAGGGTTTCCACGTTTTCCCGCACCGAGGAATGTTCCGCGTCCGAGACGATTACCCTGCCGTTCCCCCGGCGGAACAGATTGGAGTGAATGGCGATGCAGTTTGATTCAGTGCCGCCTGAGGTAAAATACAGAGCCCGGGAGGGAACGCCCAAAACAGCGGCGCAGCGGGAACGGGCTTCTTCCAGGGCGTCCCTGGCGGCCCGGCCTTCGCTGTGAAGAGACGAAGGATTCCCAAAAGGCACGGTTTGCGCAACCGGGGGGTCTGGCACGGCAGTAGCAGCCCAATCAAAATAGTGGCGGATTTCCGCAGAATCTTTGGAGACCATCGTTTATTCCGTATGAGCTCCCGGCTGCCCTTCCCTGATTTTCGCCATAACCTTCCGGTTCAAGAAATGAACTGCCCCGAAAAAAATGATAGCCACCGCATAAGCCGCGCCGAGAACGTACAGTGAAGGCCAACCCTCAAGCCGAACCGCAATAAAGGTCAGAATCCCTAATAATATTTGCAGGCTGTAGAGTACCGCGTCTACCTCCCATACGCTGAGACCCAAATTTATCAACTTATGATGCACATGGGCTTTATCGGGGCTGGCGATTTTCCTGCCATCCCGGACACGCCGCCAAACCGCGGCAATGGTATCAAAGATGGGAATTGCCAGTAACGCCGCCGCATAGGGAACCGGCAGGGCCGCATGACTGTTGTGATCTTTCAGCAGGGGCAGCAAAGCCAGGGAACAACCCAGGAACTGACTGCCGCCGTCGCCCATGAAAATCTTTGCTTTGGGGATGGGCATATTAAACGCCAGAAATCCCAGCATCACTCCCAGAAGACTTGCGCAAAACAGCGCCGCTGATGAAGTCCTGGAATATGAAAAAAAGATGAGACCGAAGAACAAGGTAATAAGCGCCGATAATCCGCCGGCAAGACCGTCGACTCCGTCAATGAAATTAATCGCGTTGATGAGTCCCACTATCCAGAGAAAAGTAATGGGATAGCCCAGCCACCCCAAACCAGAAAGGAAGCCGGATTCAATATAGGTAATACGCCTGAAAATATAACCAGGGATTATCACGCAAAGGGCGGCGAGAAACTGTATCCAGAGCTTGTGCCTGGGAACCATTGGTCGGAAATCATCCCAAACCCCGGAGATCAGAGTGATGAGCAGCGCCGCCAGGCAGGGCAAAAAACGGAGGTTCGCATCAAGCTTCCTGGTGATGAGACCGATTAGCGCCGCGATAACAATAAAAGCCAGGGCAAAACCTATGCCGCCCAGCCGGGGAATGTCCCCGCTATGTATTTTTCGTTCATTGATATGATCATACCATGCTTTTTTGTGCGACAGTTTGAGAACCATAGCTACCGCCGCCAGAGAAAAAATAATAGAGACCGTAAGAACAATGATCATGCCAGTCATTTATGCCTCATCCCGAATAGTTGATAGACGCATTGTTATACACTACTATAAATAAAAACAAAAACATAGTACTATCCGCTTATTATATGGGAGTTTTTTTATGATTGTGCTTAAATTTGGCGGCACCTCGGTTGGCAGCCCCGCGGCAATAAGCCGGATTATCAATATATTGAAGGATACAGACCACGCCGGCAAGACCCTGGCAGTGGTAGTTTCCGCTTTTTCAGGGGTTACGGACAGTCTCATCGATATGGCCCGCCGGGCTGCGGCCGCTGATGTTTCATACACGGAGCTGGTTAACGCCCTGGAAGGCCGGCACAAGGAAAACGCCACCCGTTTTTTGAAAGGGGAGGAGCGAAAAGCCGCCATTGGTGATATTCAAAGTACGCTCCATGAGTTAAGACGCATTCTTGACGGTATCGCCCTTTTAGGGGAGCGTTCCGCCCGTACCACGGACCTGGTAATGAGTTTTGGCGAGCGGCTGTCCGCGGCCCTGCTGGCGCGTATTTTTACTGTCAACGGAATTGAAGCCGCCTTTCTTGACGCCCGTCCCCTGGTAAGAACCAATGACAATTTCGGCGCCGCCCGGTATTTGCCTGATGAAAGTTTTGCCGCCATCAACGCCTTTTTCTCACAAAGAAAGAAGCTGCCCCTTCAGGTGGTTACAGGCTTTATCGGCTCTACCATAGAGGGGCAGACCACCACCCTGGGCAGGGGCGGCTCTGACCTTTCGGCGGCCATCTTCGGCGCCGCCCTGGGAGTGGGGGAAGTGGAGATATGGACCGATGTGGACGGCATACTCACCGCCGATCCCCGGCTGGTTAAAACCGCCTTCCGCATCGACGAGATTTCATACATCGAAGCTATGGAGATTTCCCACTTTGGCGCGAAGGTGCTCTTTCCGCCCACGGTAAAACCCGCCCTGGAAAAGGGCATTCCCATCGTTATACGCAATACCTTTAATCCCGAATGTAAGGGAACCAGAATTGTTGCTGACGCCGCCGCCGGAAATTACCCCATCAGGGGGATCAGTTCCATCAACCATGTGGCGCTGGTGCGTATACAGGGATCGGGCATGGTGGGAGTGGCGGGTTTTTCCGCCAGGGTGTTCGGCGCTCTTGCCCACAAGGGGATCAGCGTCATCCTTATCTCCCAGAGCTCCAGCGAATATTCGATATGTTTCGCGGTGTTGCCCGAAGACGCCCACCGCTCGGACGCGGCGCTTAAAGAAGAATTTGAGCAGGAGATGCGCGCCGGTTCCATTGAGAAGCCGGTTGTGGAAAAGGAGCTTTCGATAATCGCCGTGGTTGGTTCCAGGATGAAGAGCACATCAGGCATTTCGGGCAAAGTTTTTCATGCCCTGGGGCGTAACGGCGTCAATGTAGTGGCCATTGCCCAGGGCTCTTCGGAGCTCAATATTTCGGCGGTCATTGCCCGGCAGGACGAAGGCAAGGCGTTAAACGCCATTCACGAAGCATTTTTCCTGGCAGGTGTCCGCTCGGTGAACCTCTTCCTCATGGGAACCGGCCTTATCGGTGGCACCCTGCTGGATCAGATCGCCGGGCATCGGGAGATTCTGGCCGACAAGGACAAGATCAGAATCAATCTGATAGGCGCCGCCAATTCCCGGCGTATGATTTTCCGCCGCGATGGACTGGACCCCAAAAAAGTAAAAGCCCTGTTAAAAGATGAAGGCAAGCTCGCCGGAGTACCGGCGGCCGGAGTACCGGCGGCAGGTAAAAACGGCGCCGAAGCCGAGTGCGCGTCAGAACCCCTCAAGCTTGCGGGCTTTATCAAAAAGATGGTTTCCCTCAATCTTCCCAACGCCTGTTTCTGCGACTGTACTGCCAGCGACGATGTTTCCGCCGCGTATGCCGCTATACTTGAGCAGTCCATTCCTATAGTGACACCTAACAAGCGCGCCAACTCAGGCTCTCTGGAATACTACCGGCGGCTCACTTCCTATTCACGGGAGCGGGGTATTCCTTATTTATACGAGACCACGGTCTGCGCTGGACTGCCGGTTATTTCCACCCTGCGGGATCTTTTTCTTACCGGCGACCGGGTGCGCCGCATAGAGGCGGTACTGTCCGGCACCTTGAGCTATATCTTTAACAATTTTGACGGCTCCAAACCTTTTTCCGCCCTGCTGCGGGAAGCCAAGGCCAAGGGCTACACCGAACCGGACCCCCGGGACGATCTGAACGCTATGGACGCCGCCCGCAAGGCCCTGATCCTTGCCCGTGAGTGCGGCCTTTCCCTTGAGTTCGCCAATGTGGATATAGAGAGTATACTTCCCGCAGCCTGCTTTAAAGCCAAAGACGTGGACGCTTTTTTCAAAGAGCTTGAAAAGTCAGATGCTGTTTTTGAAAAACGCCGCTCCGAAGCCGCCGCTAAAGGTATGGCCCTGCGTTATGTGGCGGTTATCGAAGAAGGCGCCGCCAAGCTCTCGCTGCGCAGTGAAAACGCGGCCAGCCCCTTCCGCTCCCTGGTGGACAGCGACAACATCGTGGTCATTACCACCGACCGTTACTCGAAACTCCCGATGGTGATCAAGGGGCCCGGCGCGGGGGCCCAGGTTACCGCCGGGGGCGTATTTGCCGACATTGTAAGAATTGCGAGAACTTTGGTATAAGTATAAAAGGAGGTTTACCGTGGCAATAGCTGTTGGAATAAAAAATGCCCTTGGCTCCTCTTCCATGATACGGAAGATGTTCGAGGAAGGAACCCTGCTAAAAAAACAATACGGCGCGGATAAGGTGTTCGATTTTTCTATTGGAAACCCCGATGTGGAGCCGCCGCCGGCTTTTCATGAAATTTTCCTGAAACTGGCTCAGGAGGACAGGAAAGGCTCCCACGGCTATATGCCCAATGCGGGCTATCCTGAGGTGCGGGAAGCACTGGCAAAAAAGGCGTCCCGTGAACAGCAGGTACACATTGACGGCTCCCATATAGTCATGGCGGTGGGCGCTGCCGGCGGCCTTAACTCGGTATTCAAGACTGTCTGCGATCCCGGCAGCGAGATCATCGTTTCCCGGCCCTATTTTATGGAGTACCGGGCCTATGCGGCTAACCACGGCGCACAGCTTGTTGAAGTTGACACCCTCCCTGACTTTAACCTTGACATCGCCGCCATAGGCAGGGCGCTTTCGGAAAAAACAGCGGCGGTGCTCATCAACTCACCGAACAACCCCACCGGGAAAATTTACCCCGCCGAAACCATTGCCGCCCTTGCGGATTTGCTCCGTGCCCATGGTAACAAAACAGGCCGCCTGCCGTATCTGGTTTCCGACGAGCCTTACCGGGAAATTGCGTATAACATCGAAGTGCCGCCCATCCTCAGCGTGTACAGTGAATCTATAATAGTGAATTCCTATTCAAAGAGCCTTTCCCTGCCCGGCGAACGTATCGGCTACATCGCGGTAGGCCCGGATATGCACGACAGGGACGATGTGATGAACGGCCTCATCTACGCCACCCGGGTCCTGGGCTTCGTAAATGCCCCGGCCCTCATGCAGCGCATAGTGGCGGAGCTTACCGATGCCAGGGTGGACGTAGCCATTTACGCCGGAAGGCGCGACGCCTTTACCGCCATTCTTGACAAAGCGGGAATTGAGTACGCCCCGCCTGAGGGCACTTTTTATCTTTTCTGCAAGGTTCCGCCCAGACGGGCGAACGGCGCGGCAAATGCCCCAGCCGGTGATGACCTGGCCTTTGTGGAGCATCTCAAGAAATTTCTCATTCTGGGCGTACCCGGCGCCGGCTTTGGCAAGTCCGGCTGGCTGCGCTTTGCCTATTGTGTGGATGAGGGGATCATCCGCGCTTCGGCGGAGGCTTTCAGCAAGGCGGCGGAGAGCTGGTAGTTCCCCCGCGCAGCCCCTTCTTGGGTTGCTGTTTACTCCCAGTAGAGGACAGGAAGCTCTGAATTAGCGCCGTTATTCCAATTGCCCAGACTCTTCCACCATTTCCCGCTGCCGCCGTCTCCTGTGCCCCATTCGGCGTGGGTTGTAGCCTGGGGCCAGATCTCAGAGGGGGAGTTGGTGCTGGTTCCGAAGGGCTTGGCGTTTTCCCGATTCGGGGGAGTGCCGATACCGTTTATGGGGGTCTGTGCGTTGCCGTACCAAAAGCAGGCGCTTACGGCGCCGGTTCCGGCATCGTTGTTTCCGATGATCCAGCCGTGAACGCCTTTTCCCTTAACATCGCTGTTATTATAACAGGCGGAAATGGCTTTTACCCCTTCGTTTTTTCCGATAATGCCGCCGATATTGGCGCCCGCGCCCTGTATATCAGCGGTATTGTAACAGGCGATGACGCTGGCATTTACATTATACCCGATGATGCCGCCTGTTTCATTTTCCGCTGCGCTTATTGTTCCCCGGTTACAGGAGGCAAACACGGCTGAATACTCAGACCGGCCGGCAATACCGCCGGTTTCCCAGGACCCTTCTACCTGGCCGGTATTTTCACAGGCAATTATCACTCCGTTCCTGCCCATAAACCCGATAATGCCGCCGGCCTGTTTTGTGCCCTGCACTTTTCCGTTATTTGTGCAGTCCATAATCATCGTACCGCTGTCGCTGCTTCGGCCGACAATGCCGCCTACATGGTTGACACCCCTTACCAGACCGGCAAAGGAACAGTTGCTTATTTCTCCGGAGCTTTCACCGCAGATGCCGCCCGCACCGTCAGCGCCGCGAACATTGCCGTTTACCACATGAATGTTCTCCAGCTTTCCGCCGGTTCCCAGGCTGCCAAAGAGTCCCTGTTTTTGACTCGGCGTTGTCACGGATGTACTGAGATTGAGTATATTATGGCCGTTGCCGTCAAAGATTCCGGTGAATGGGTTAAGCGTGCCGCCAATGGGATCCCAATTGGACCATGCAGCAAGATCAATGGTGGTAACCTGTATAAAGTGCTGATCCAGCGAATACCTTGTTCCTCCCCGTATGGCATCAAGTTCCTCAGCACTGGCTATAGGTATAATCTCAGTTGCCAGATTCCAATCCCCCTGTGTATTCTCAACTGGCAAATAAAAAAATGCCCCACTCCCAATGCGTATCACCGCTTCCATCAGATTTGGGGGCTCTACATCGCTCTCCCACCGGCCGCTTGCCGAATCAAGGGGATAATAATCCAGGTTGACCATCTGCCCGGCGGTATTGATAAAACGCAGGCCATACAGTTCATAATGCCGCGTAAAAGCGGGAAGTATGCCGAGCTTCAGTGTTCCCTCAAAAGCCGCCTTTGGTTTATCTACCGGTTTATCAGGCGTCGGTTTTGGCGTCGGCTGTTCAGTTGCCGGGCTCTGAATATTCGGCGTATACCACTGTTTGATAATGGGATTTTCACAGTTGGCCAGTATCCCCATCATAAACAGGATAACACATACCGGGAGCAATATAATGATAGTTCTCCGCTTTTCCTTTCCGGCGATGAATTTGCTTTCTTTCTTTTTCATTTTTTCCCTCTCTGTTATATATCTAATTATTATGGATAAGCTCCAAAGAGGGGGGATATATTTGAGTAATTTCTATAAGAAAGAATCTATTTTCAGAAAAACACACAAAGCAATAACTATAAACTGTACTTTAAAACTGCGTCCAGCCTGACTCGAACAGGCCACCTACGGATTCGAAGTCCGTTACTCTATCCAGATGAGCTATGGACGCTGGACTCAGTAACTTTTGGGTGGATGACCGGGTTTGCCTTCCATTCGGCAACATCCTTGTTGCCTCATTCCAGTTGAGCCTGCGCCAGCTCGGCTCAAAGGACCTTTTTTGCTAAACGCGCATCCTGCGCGTTTACCCTTCAGAGCCTTTCGGCTCTTCCGGGCCGCAAAAAAGTTTCAAACCCGGCATCTCCCCAACTCAGTAACTTTTGGGTGGATGACCGGGTTTGAACCGGCGACGGCCAGATCCACAATCTGGAACTCTACCACTGAGCTACATCCACCAAGCGCTAAAGATTTATACTAATGAGAGATTTGCAAAACCTTAGTTTTGTAACTCCAACCCCTTCTACTATGCGTAAATTATAGGAATTTGTCAATAGATCGGCGCCCCATTGTACAAAGTTTTTATTATGTGGTATATTAGTAAATCCTATCTTTGGGGATGCCCCGGTTTCGACTGGTACGGTTCGGGGTACATGTTGCAGGTGGAGCGCCCATCTCCTGATTGGGCAAAAATTTAACTGCCAATAACGTCAGTTACGATTACGCCTTAGCTGCGTAACCGCGTGGAACCGTTCCGCCGCCTTGAGGGACGGCTTCCGCGTCGCAATCAGGGCTGGCCTCGCCGCCGCTTTCGGAGACGGCATGGCAAGATTACCCGGAATACGGACCAGCCGCGCGCCGTTTAGCCAAGCCGGTCCCGACAATTTAATAAACGGCTAAACCTGTAGAAGTGTGTATGCTGCGTATTAGGACGCGGGTTCGACTCCCGCCATCTCCAGGAAAATTTCTCACGGCAGAAAAAATTAACTGCTAAGAGAAATTTGACCATAACTCCAACCATGCGGAGTCGACAAGTAACTGCCGCTTACTGGTACTGCTGCGAAATCGCCTTGAATTGATCCTGTATCTGTACCACCGCGTCGGTGATGACCGGATCGAACTGGGCGCCCCGGCCATCGGTGATTATTTTGAGCGCTTCCTCGTAGGGCATGGCGGCTTTGTAGACCCTGGCGCAGACCAGGGCGTCGTAGACATCGGCAAGGGCGGCGAGACGGGCGGGCAGGGGGATTTCGTACTCTTTGAGCTGCCGGGGGTAGCCTTTGCCATCCCAGCGTTCATGGTGGCCGTAGCAGATGTCTTCACAGTGCTTGAGGTAGAGCGAAGAATTAACATCACCCAGTTCGCCGATAATCTCTTTGCCCCTGGTGGTGTGGGTCTTCATAATGTCGTATTCATCGGCATCAAGTTTGCCGGGTTTGAGGAGTATGCGGTCGGGGATGGCGATTTTGCCGACGTCGTGGAGGGCCATAGACTTCATGATAATGTCGGGCTGGAGTTTAAAAAGCTCACCGGCGTAGACTGAGCCGCTTTTTATAAGATAATCGGTAAGGTTTTTTACAAAGAGCTGGGTCCGCTTGACGTGTTCGCCAGATTCCAAATCCCGGTGCTCAATAACATTCGCCAGGCCCTGCAGGGCGTTGTCCAGAGTTTTGGTGGCCTCGGCGGTTTTTTCGGCGACCATCTGCTCAAGGCTGTCGCTGTAGTTTTTCAGCTCAATCTGATTCCTGACCCGCAGCTTTACCCGTTCCGGCATGAAGGGCTTGTTGATAAAGTCCACCGCACCGGCGGCAAGCAGCTCGCTTTCGGAATCGTTTTCGGCGGTAATAAAGATAACCGGGATACGCTTGAAGGCTTTGTCGGCTTTCATAATCTCGAACAACTGGCGACCGTTCATCTCGGGCATCATGACGTCTAACAGGATTATCTTGGGAAGGAATTCGGCGCTGCGGAGTTTTTCCAGCGCCTCTTTACCATTGCCGGCGGTGATAATATTGTAGTCGTCCTTCAGAATTTCCTCAAGGATCATGACGTTCATATCAATATCATCAACTACCAGAACAGTGGGAATATTTTCAGCCATTTTGCACGATAACCTTTTCGACCTCTTGCAGAGTCTGGGCAAAAGCGGTTTTTACGGTTTCAAATTGATCCGGCGCCACTGCCTTGGCTTTTATCTGGGTTTCCAGTTCGAGAGTCTGCTTGTATAGTTCTGTAAGGGACAGATTCGCGGTAACGCCCTTAATCGTGTGGGCCGCAGCCTGGGCCTTTTCCATATCCCCTGCCGCCAGGGCAGCATCAAGATCGTCCAGTTTGGTGTCTGTCTTGAATTTGGTCAGTAATTTCACATAAAGCTTGGCATTGTTCATTACCCGCTTCACACCTTCGTCATAGTTAATGTAAACCACTTCGTCAGCCATTACAGAACCTCCGATTAAGAATTACCGTTCACGGTATATGATTCGTCCCCTGCTTAAATCGTAGGGTGAAAGGGCGATTTTGACCCGGTCGCCGGGCACAATGCGTATATAGTGTTTACGCATTTTTCCGGAAAGATGGGCCAGTATGAGGTGACCGTTCTGATTGTCCAGTTCCACCCGGAACATGGTATTGGGAAGGGCTTCCCGAACAACCCCCTCTACCTCTATCGCTTCTTCTTTTGCCACATAAACTCCTAAGTATCGATAGATACTGTGGATCAACAGATCCTTTACTATTCTACTATGTTACTGACAAATCCCTGTTTCTGTCAATCTTCAGAGTGGCCGTTTCTCCATTGAGAAAATCCTACAAATCCGCTATCCTGTGTACATGGTGAATATCGCTTTTACCGGGGGCGGTACCGGCGGGCATATCTATCCCGGTCTGGCGGTCGCGGCGGAGCTAAAACGCCTGTTCCAACAGGCCCGGCTGCCTGGGCAGACGAGGCTGCCTGGGCAGACGAGGCTGCCTGGGCAGACGAGCCTGCTTCAGCAGGACTACCGGATTTTCTGGATAGGCTCCAATACCGGCATGGATCGGGCATTGGTAGAAGGGGCGGCGCTGGAGTTTTTCGGTATTCCAGCGGGAAAGCTCAGACGCTATATTACGCTCAAAACCATTCCCGATTTTTTCAGGGTGATTGCCGGTTTTTTCGCCGCCCGGAGGATTCTGAAAAGAGAGGGCGTCTGCCTGATCTTTTCCAAAGGCGGCTTTGTGAGCGTGCCGCCCTGCGCGGCTGCCGCTTCCCTGGGTATTCCGGTGTTCACCCATGAGTCGGATTTTAGTCCCGGCCTTGCCACCAGGATCAATGCCCGCTTTGCGGCCCGCTCCGCCGGCAGGCTCTTTACCGCATATGAGGAAACCGCCCGTTTTCTGCCTGCGGCGCTGCGGGAGCGTATCACCGTGAGCGGCAATCCGGTACGGAGCGCTTTCCGTTCCGCCGATGCCGCACGGGGAAGGGCATTTTTGAGCTTGGGGCAGGATGCGCGGATACTCCTTGTATTGGGCGGAAGCCTGGGGGCGGATGAAATAAACGGACTGGTTCGCGCCGCATTGCCGGAACTTACCCGTCATTATACGGTAGTACACCAGACCGGCCCGGCAAAGGATTGGGATATGAGCGCTTCGGAACGCTACCGGCCCTATTCATTTATTGGGGAAGAAATGCCCGATGTGCTGGCTGCGGCGGAACTGGTGCTGGGGCGCAGCGGGGCAGGCACGGTTTGGGAAAGCGCGGCCCTGGGTAAACCTATGGTGCTTATTCCCCTGAGCGGTTCCGGTACCAGGGGCGATCAGGTGGAGAACGCCCGCTTTTTTGAAAAAGCCGGCGCCGCCGTGGTACTGTCAGGTGCTGAGGCCAACCGTGGAAATCTTGCCAGGGTGGTGAACGCCCTTGCCCTGGATGATGAAAAGCGGCGGGCCATGAGCGCCGCTGCGCTGAAAATCGGCAAGGCCGACGGCAAAGCCGACGGCAAGGCCGACGGCGCTTCTATTATTGCGCATCACATTGCGGAAGTTGTTGAATCATACAATGACAGCGCAGGCAGCAAGGAGCACAAATGAATTTCGCTGTAATTGATATTATTTTTATCGCGCTGATCGTTATTTTTACGCTGCGCTGCGCCCTGAAAGGGTTTATCGGCGAGCTTATGTCAATGGCTTCGATTGTACTCGGCCTTTTGGCGGCTCTCTATTTTTACAAAAACGGCGGCGGGTTTATCAGGGAAAAATTTATGCCAGAACTCCAGATCATTCCCGAAATCATCGCGTTTATCGCGCTTTTTTTGATTGTCTTTATCACCATCAAAATTCTGGAAGCCGTACTGAAAGGAATTATCGAAGGGATACGGCTCGGCACGGCGGATCGTTTTTTGGGGATTTTCTTTGGCCTGGTGGAAGGGATCATCGTGGTAAGTCTGGTACTGTTTGTTATCAGCATTCAGCCCCTTTTTGATCCAAAGCCGGTGTTGGAAAAAAGTTTTTTTGCAAAAATGCTGCTGCCGTTGATTACCGGGAACGGGGGCAATAATCTTGTTTGAGAATATCATCGCCCAGGACGCGGCCGGGCAGCTTCGGAACGACATTCTCTCCCGGAGGCTTGCCCCTTCAATGCTGTTCTTTGGCCCCCCGGCGTCGGGAAAGGGCAGCACCGCCCTGGAACTGGCGCGGGTCCTCTCCTGCGAACTTGAGGGTGCCTGGAACTGTTCCTGCCCCGCCTGCACCCGGCATCGTTATCTGATACACGGCGATTTATTGATCCTTGGCCCCCGGGCCTTTTCTGCGGAAATTGCCGCATCCCGCTCGGCCTTTTTGCGGGAACCCGCCGCAGCCACACGGACACTCTTTATTCGCTCCCTGCGGAAACTCCAGGCCCGCTTTTCGCCGGTTCTGCTGGAAGACGATCCCAAGCTGGGAAAATTCAGTTCCCTTTTGCAGACCCTGGAAGAGGAGAGCAGCGACTTTGAGGCATTAAGCGCCGAAGCCGCGCCAAACCGGGAGGATCTGGAAAAATGCTGCGAAGCCCTGGTAAAAAATGCCCTTAAACTGGAAAGTGAAGGAATGAGCGACCTCATCCCCATAGCCCAAATACGGCGGGCTGCCTATTGGAGCCGTCTTGCGCCTAACGGCAGGCGGAAAATGCTCCTCATCGAAAACGCCGACCGTATGAAAGGCGAAGCTCATAATTCGCTGCTCAAGCTCCTTGAGGAGCCCCCGGAGACCCTCAGCATAGTCCTTTCCGTGCAGCGCCGCGAGGCGGTACTGTCTACCATCCTGTCCCGCTTGCGGCCGTACCGCTTCCTGAAGCGCGATATCGAAAAAGAGCGGGAAGTTATACGCAGGGTTTTCCGTGATCCTGATGCCGAGACCGCTGCCGGCAGGGCAGCAGACGGCGCTGCGGGGCTTATCAGCGCCTACATCGATTCCTTTGTTCCCCAGAGCGAAGAAAAACTCTATCCCCTTGCGGCATATTTTATCGCTTCCATTGCGCGCTCGGCGGCGCTTTCCCTGAAAAAGCGGGGAGCTGGTGAAATTCCGGCGGAAATTGCAGCCCTGGGCGCCCGTTACGCGCCAATCGCCGATGCTGCGGGTTTTGAGCGATCCCTTCACGCCAGGGATATCATAAAGACCCTGATCGCGGGAAGCGACAATTTTGAAAGCCGCTCCTTTACCCGCTTCCTCAGGCTGACTCTGGATATGGTTTCCGATGTTCAGCGGGAAGGGGCAAACCCCCATTCGCCTGCGTATAATGATATTTGGCGGAAATACGCCGCCGGGGCGGAAACCGCAATGGGGGTTCTGAATCAAAGCCCCGCCCTGGCGTTTGAAGTGTTCTTTCACCGCCTGAAGGAGGCGCTGGCAGCGGTAACGGCATGAGTGATTTTTACAAGCGGGCATTAACAAAACTTGACAAACTCACCGCAGAACAATGCCGGGAACTGCTGGTTTCTGCGGTCGGCGAGATAAGCCGCCTGGAAACGGTTCTGGATTCCATCCCCGTGGGCATTTTGGTCTGCGATGAAAACCACAACCTTGTAATGGCGAACAAATGCGCCCAGCGGCTGCTTCCCATGAATTATACCGAGGGCGCCGCCCTGTGGACTGCCGTGCTTGATGAGCACATAACGGATTTTTTCAAAGACACCCTGCTGAACAGCGACCGTGTGCTTGACCGGGAGATAGATACCGCGCTCCAGGGACACAACCGGCTTCTTTCAATCAGCGTGCTTCCACTGGTGCGCCAACGCCGTATTACCGGCTCCCTTATCTACATTGCGGACATAACCGAAAAGCGGAGCAGGGAATCCCGTCTGCGCCGGGCCGAAAACCTGGCGAGCCTTACCACCCTTGCCGCCGGCGTCGCCCATGAGATCAAAAACCCCTTGGGCTCCATTTCTATCCACCTTCAGCTTATGCAGAAGGCCCTGGCAAAAAGCAAAGAAGCGGCCATCGGGCCCCTGAACAAATATATCGATGTATTGAACGAGGAAGTTGAACGGCTCAACCACATTGTGGTTGATTTTCTCTTTGCCGTACGGCCCATGACCCTGGAGCTGCGGGAAGGGAACATCAACACCCTGATCACGGAACTCACCGGATTTGTGAATTACGAGATGGAACAGTCCCGCATTAGAGTGCTGCTGGAACTTGATGAGGATCTGCCGCCCATACTCATGGACGAGCGTTATATGAAACAGGTGCTGCTCAACCTTATCAAGAACGCCCAGGCTGCTATGGGTAAGGGAGGTCTGCTGACCATAGCAACCAGCCATGTTGATAATGAGATCAGAATCAGCATATGCGATACCGGCGTGGGTATCAGCGAAAAAAATCTTGCCAAAATATTTGAACCCTATTTTACCACCAAAGAAAGCGGAACCGGCCTGGGGCTTACGCTGGTTTTCAAGATAATCAGGGAACATCAGGGGGAAATTTCGGTGGATTCCAGGGAAGGGGAGGGGACAAACTTTGAGATTAGCCTTCCCATTCATGAGAAAGAGCATCGTCTCATTGCGTATAACGGTGATTCTGCGGGTTTGGCCGCGGTATCGAAAGGAGCGGAACAGTGAAATTCAAACTCCTTGTGGTGGATGACGAAAAGAACATCCGTGAGGGACTTGCCGCCGCCCTTGAGATGGACGGCTACGAAGTGGTATGCGCCGCCGACGGCGACGAAGGCTGGAATCGTTTTGGTAAAGGCGACATAGATTTGGTCATCACCGATTTGCGTATGCCCGGCATAAGTGGCGAGGAGCTCATGCGCCGCATAGGCGCCGGGACTCCCGGCATTCCGGTGATCATCCTCACCGGCCACGGTACCGTGGAAAACGCCGTTGCCGCCATGCGCGACGGCGCCTGGGACTTCCTCACCAAGCCGGTCAACCTGGACCGGCTCTCCCTTCTGGTAAAGCGCGCCCTGGCAAACCGCGAGATGGTTTTACAGCACCGCCGCATGGAAGAGGAACTGGAGCGTCACAAGCAGTTCGAGAGCATCATAGGCCGCTCCCCTGCAATGCGCAAGGTGTTTGACACCATGAGCCGGGTTGCCCCTGCCAGAGCTTCGATTTTAATCACCGGTGAATCAGGAGTGGGAAAGGAGTTGGTTGCCGACGCCATCCACGAACTTTCTCCCCGCAAGGGAAAGCCCCTGATAAAAGTCCACTGCGCCGCCCTTTCCGCAGGTCTCCTTGAAAGCGAACTTTTTGGCCATGAGAAGGGCGCCTTTACCGGCGCGGTGTCCCGCAGGCGGGGACGTTTTGAGCTTGCCAACGAGGGCACTCTCTTTCTGGATGAAATCGGCGAAATCGATCAAAACTTGCAGATTAAACTGCTGCGGGTGCTCCAGGAGCGGGAGTTTGAACGGGTCGGCGGTGAGGAAACCATCGAGACCGATGTGCGCATAGTGGCGGCCACCAACAAGGATCTTAAATCCGAAATTGAAAAAGGAGATTTCCGGGAGGATCTCTACTTCCGTCTCAATGTGGTAAACATTCACGTCCCTCCGTTACGCGAAAGGAAAGATGACATCCCCCTGCTTGCCGCCTCATTTCTGCATGAATTCGCCGCCGAAAACGGAAAAACTATCGAAGGAATACACGAAAAAGCCCGTTCCCGTCTCTACGCCTATGACTGGCCCGGCAACATCCGGGAACTGCGGAATTGCCTGGAAAGCGCGGTAGTCATGTGCCGGGGCGCCATAATCACCGAAGACGACCTGCCCCCTGCCCTGCGCAATACCGGTGACGAGGGCTGGATACGCATCCCCCCGGGCACAAACCTTGAAGAATCGGAAAAGATCATAATCCGGGGCACTCTTTCGTTTTACAAAGGCAACAAGAGCAAGGCTGCGGATGCCCTGGGCATAGGACGCAAAACCCTGCAACGGAAGCTGGGTGAGGAGAGTGAGTAGTTATTAGTTGTCAGTCTCGCTATCTCTATTATCTAACAACTAGCAGCTAACAACTACCCCCCCCCTCTAACCTCGCCATTTCTCAATCCGATCATACGCTGCGTTGATCCTGGAAGTTTTTTCTGTCGCTTTTCTGAAATTGCCCTCATGTCCCGCATGGCGGTCGGGGTGGTGTATTTTGAGCAGTTGCTTGTAGGCGGCTTTACATTCTTGCGCTGAGGAGCCAAAGGGGATACCCAGTTCGGCGAAATCGGGGCGCAGTTCTTCGGGAATGGGTTTCGCATTATGGTTGTCGTAGCCGGCCTGGCTGTATCCGCCAGCATCGTCGGCTGTGCCGTTGCCAGAAGCGCCGCTGCCGAAATTGGCTGTGCCGGTGGTTCGATCGTGGTTAAGGTAATCGTTCAGCTCGTCAAAGGCGGCGTCAAAATCGGGATCTGCTGAATGATTATGTTCGCTGTTTCTAAAAACTCTGGCATCTTCATCATTGAGATAGCTTTTTATCACATTGCCCAGACGGCCCCAAATTCCCATGCGGTAGTATACCGCTTTTACCGTGAGTTGTCACGCTGTTTCGGGTGCGGTCTGTCTGCAAATATCGGTAGGGAGTGCATCCCCTTATTTTGATACTGGCTCATCTTCAGATAATTGCTTTTCTCTTCTGAAATGATTCGGACGAATCGGTTTTATGCGGATTCATTTAAGTATAATTAATAATAGACAGGGAGAAATATTATGAAAAAATTGAAAAACTGGATTCCGATTTTTTTGCTTTTCGTCCTTCTGTCCCATGCGCCGGTTTATGGGCAGACCGGCTTTTCGCTTGGCGCGGGACCGGAGCTTAATATCATAACCCTTGAGGAAAAAAGCGTTGCGCTGGGCGGTCTTATTAATGCGGGGAATCGTTTCGGCCCGGTCTTTGCTGCGGGGCTCAATATAAGCGCTGCGTATGGCTGGAATAATTTTATTGGGATTGAAACCAGGGCATTTGGGCGCTGGTATTTTGTCCGTCCCGGTATAATGGAATTTTTCTTTCAGGGAGACGCGGGGGTTTTGGTTACCCTTCGTCCTTCTGATCCGAAGGAAAGCAGGGGATCACCATCAATCGGTCTTACCCTGGGTACACGGATTGTTCTGCCAGGAAACTGGTATTTGGAGCCCTATATCCGGGGCGGTTATCCTTTCCTGGGCGGCGCCGGAATCCTGCTGGGATTTTCTCCTTCGCCCAAAAAGAACGAGAGCAGTCAGGCTGAGAGTAGTCAAACCCAGACCACTCCGGGGAATTTCCAAACACTGGAAGGCCTGGAAGCCGGAGGTAATATGATACCCCGGCAGGACTTGATCTCCATACCCCAGATCGCGGCCCTTGCCATTGAACCCTACATCTATTTTGCTTCTGATGTGGCAAATTACAATGGCCTTGATCTGGAGACTGTTGAAAACAACTACCGCCTCCTCCGGGAGATTGCAGCGTTTCTGCGGGTCAATTCAGAATATCAACTGGTAATTGAGGGGCACGCGAATCCGGTACTGAATAGTTATAACGAGGAAGAGCCAAGCCTTAATTCCTTAAGCGTTGAGCGGGCTGAAGTAGTGGCAAACACTTTGATTTCTTATGGTATTGAGCGAAAGCGTCTTATTATAGCCGGTTCGGGGGGAGTTAAAACTCTGGTCCCCTGGACAGACCGGCAGCACTGGAATCTTAACCGCCGGGTAGAATTCACAGTGTTTCAGCAGAATAAAAGGAAAACCCGGTGAAGGAGAAAAAATGAAAAATTGTAATAAACGCCGAAAAATAATACGGCTGTTTACGGTATTTACTGCGCTGTTCTCACTGGCAGTAATTGTTAGCTGCAACAACCCCATTTTGAAAAACTGGTATCCTGACAAAGGAGCATCAGACAACGATAAATCCTGGGGCGATGGTAATTGGAACGGCGGCGGTGATGGCAGCGGCGGTTCCGGCGGTAGTGGTGGCTCCGGTGGCGGCGGTGACTCCGGTAGTGGCGGTTCCGGTGGTGGTGATGGCTCCGGTGGCAGCGGTGGCAGCGGTGGCTCTGGCGGCGGTGGCTCTGGTGGCAGTGGTGGTTCCGGTGGTGGTGATGGCAGCGGTGGTTCCGGCGGCGGCTCCGGTGGTGGTGGCTCTGGTGGCAGTGGTGGTTCCGGTGGTGGTGATGGCTCCGGTGGTGGCGGTGGCGGCTCCGGTGGCGGTGGCTCTGGTGGCAGTGGCGGTTCCGGTGGTGGTGATGGCTCCGGTGGTGGCGGTGGCGGTGGTTCCGGTGGCGGTGATGGCAGTGGTGGCTCTGGTGGTAGTGGCGGCTCCGGTGGCAGTGGCGGTTCTGGTGGTGGTGATGGCAGCGGTGGCTCTGGCGGTAGTGGCGGCTCCGGTGGCAGTGGCGGTTCTGGTGGTGGTGATGGCTCCGGTGGCTCCGGTGGTGTGGGTGCGGGGAATAATCCTGGTTCCAGCGCCGGGTCGGTCATGTTAGGTGATAAAGGTACACTCCAACTTGCGGTACTGTCTCAATTTGAAAGTTTTTATGAGCTGTTGGGAATGAAGGCGATGGATGGATCGGGAAATAATATCAGCGTGCAATATACGGCGCTTAATAAAACCAGCGGTAATTGGGAAGCAAATGTCAGTCCTCCAAAACAGGAGGCATGGGTTACGGCGGAGATAAAACTGAACAACGGTAGTACCATCACGGTACCGGTGAACGATAGAGGCGGGCTGGTGCAGAATCTGGTTACCGCTACACCCATAGGCAGCGCGGATGAACTGAACGCCATCAGAGGCGGCAAATCCGATTATCCCCTGGGTTGGTACTATGTCCAGTATGAGGATATCGATCTTTCTTCCATTGCAAATTGGACGCCCATAGGCAACGGTGTGCAGAACGATCCCTTTGCCGGAATTTATGAAGGCCGGGGGAAAACCATCCGTAACCTGAAGATCACAGGATCCAGGAACTATACCGGACTCTTTGGCGGCCTGAGCAGGGGCGGTGTTATACGGGATATTACTCTCATTGGCGCCAGCGTGGAAGGCGGCAATATGACCGGAGGCATCTCTGGCGAAAGCGCCGGCCTTATACTGAATTGCAGTTATTTCGGCACCGTACGCGGTAACACAGGCGTCGGCGGTATAGCCGGGCGGGTAACGAATAACGGCGAAATCGCCTATTGTTCTTTCATCGGCCCCAGCGAGGGGAAGCAATATACCGGCGGCATTGCCGGACAGGTTGATGCCAGTACGGTGCGGAACTCTTTAAATGGGGGGACCATATCGGGCGGAACCGCTACCGGCGGTATTGCCGGCGGATCCTCCGCATCAGGCAGTTCTTATATTATGTGCAAAAATACCGGCGAAGTCCGGGGGAGCGGGGACAATACCGGCGGCATAGTCGGCATCAATAACGGCGGAACCATACGAGCCTGTCACAACACCGCCGGTGTCATAGGCGGCGGAATGGAAGCCGGCGGCGTGGCTGGTGCGAATTTCAGCTGGGCGGTGATCAGCGCCAGTTCCAATTCCGGCAATGTGCAGGGTGCCAACCGCATCGGTGGTATAGCCGGACGTTCCGAAAACGCGGAGATCAATTCTTCCCGTAATACCGGCAGTATAACGGTCACAGGGAAATATGTCGGCGGCATTATCGGGTACAACAAAGTATCCGATGTGTTCTCCTGTTACCACAGTGGTTCGGTAACAGGTGTGATTAGAGTCGATAAGGACGGCGCCGGAGGCATCATCGGCTGGCAGTCCGGGGGCGGTACGGTTGCCGGCTGTTACAGCACCGGATCCGTAAAAGGCACCCATGCGGCGGGGATCGTCGGCGATATTACCGAGGGGAGCCGCCTCAACCTGCTTGCCAACTACTGGCAGGAATCCAGCAAACTGGGAACCAATGGGTACCACGGAATTGGCTGGCCTGCCAACACCGACAATGCCAAACCTTTCGGCGAGACCAGTACCCTCATTAGACCCCTCGATCCCTGGCCAAGGGCGGAAACCCAACACGACTGGGGTATCGGCGACGGCAGCGGGCGGAGCAAATACTGGAAGAATTTGGGCAGTTGGAATGGCGGCACAAACCCGGTATTTCCCAAACTGTTCTGGGAGTGAGGGGGAGTTACTCGCTGTTCAGCAGCAGGGCTGGGTAAGCCCTGCTGCATTAGCGGGTAATACCCTCTCTTTTAAAGCGGTTTCAACATAAAGGGAATTTATATACAATGCGTATAAGATAAGTTATGTGTCATTTGCCCTAAAATTTGTGTAAAATATTGTATTAAATATATTGACAAAATAATAGAAAGCATATAAAGTTTTACTATTGAGGAGAATATTATGGAAAATAGGTTTAAATTTGTGAAATTTGGAAAAAATGATGAAAATTACCAAATAACATGTGATTTAATAAAATATCGTCTCATTTGCAAGGAAGCAGAAAATAAATCCACTGGCTATAAACAATGTTCAGATTTAAATGAATTAAATACGGCCGTTGATGAAATTAAAAATAAATGGGAAAACCTTGGATTTGAATTTGTCGATGAAGGCTTCTATGGTAATAGTGATGCAATGACTCTTGAGATGTTGTTTAATATTGCAGAAAACCAAAAAACAAAAAGCATTAAAAGAAAAAAATTATAAAAATGAATGCAAGTATTATATCATAATAAAATAATGGGGGTACGGGCAAACGACACATAACAGGATTGTATACGCTTCGTCGCTTCGCTCCTCGGCTTCCGTTCGGCTAGGTCATTCCGCTGCGCTCCATTCCCACGCCTCACTCCAGCACATTTTTGTTGCCCTGGTCTTTGCTTCGCAAAGCCCTTATTCGGGCAACAAAAACGTCGTAAACAACCGGAACGTTATACGAAATAAAAACCTGAAATTTTTTGAAAATACAATTTACATAATGCAATATTATCAATATAATAAAAAAATATTACCATAGGAGGTGTATAGGAGGTGTATATGAAGAAGAATGGTATTTTAGTAGTACTGTTTAGTACTGTGCTTGTATTTGGATTGCTTGTGGTTGGATGCGGCAACCCTAGTGGTGGTGAAAATGGGAACGGCGGAACTCCTCCGGGTGCGTGGGTTGCGGGCGGGATCTACCCCTACACAGGTCCCTCCGGCTACATCTACGGTATTGCCTATGGTGAGGGTCGCTTTATCGCTGGGGGCCTTTACGGCAATACGGCTTATACCACTGACGGCGGGGTAACCTGGACAGCAGGAGGGAATCTCCCCTCCAATGAATCCATCAGCGTTATCGCCTATGACGGCGCGGGCCGCTTTGTCGCCGGAGGTACGGACATGGCTTATACTACCGATGGTGGGGTGACCTGGACCGCAGCAACGACCCGTTCCTACTTTGGCAGCATCTATGATATCGCCTATGACGGTGCAAGCCGCTTTGTCGTCGTGGGCGCCTCCGGCGGGACGGCTTATACCACCGATGGCGGGGTAAATTGGACCACCTTATTTAACTGGCCTTATTCAAGCGATACCATCCTTAGCATCGCCTACGGCGCAGGCCGCTTTGTCGCCGCAGGACAAGGTGGCAAAACGGCCTATAGCACCAATGGCGGGGTAACCTGGACCGCTGGAGGGACATGGCCCCATGTAGGCGGCGGCTTCGATCACAGCATCGAAAGCATCGCCTATGACGGCACAGGCCGCTTTGTCGCCGTGGGTGATACTGGCAGAACGGCCTATAGCACCGATGGCGGGGTAACCTGGACCGCTGGAGAAACAGTTCTCGATGGCCACTGCGCCTTCACCGCTATCGTCTATGACGGCGTGGGCTGCTTTGTCGCCGTGGGCGGCGATGATACCGGACTGGCCTACTATACCACTAATGGCGGGGTAACCTGGACCGGCCTTGGAGAAACCCACACAGACGTTCTCTGGGGTATCGCCTATGACGGCGCGGGCCGCTTTGTCGCCGGGGGAGACGAAGGCACTACGGCCTATATTGACTTTGAATAATGCAGGGAAAGAAAAAGGTGCCTGTTACCTCATGTCAACATAATCCGGCGAATCGGCAGAATAGAATATGTCACCAATGAAGTTATTTTTGGGGGGCAAAAGGATCCCGAACAAAGTTTTCAGTGCATATTCTTTTCTGCTTGTTTTGAATGCAATAAATGTGTAACGGCATGTAAAATGATACGCTATACGCTTGGTAGTTGAATAAAATTTAAGGAGATTGAAATGAAAAAGTTTAATCAGAAAAACATTGTTGTTTTTTGTGGTATTATGTTGGTATTTTTGTTGTTTATTTTAGGCTGTGTTACAGAAGGTGGTCGCTATGATCGAACTAGCTTGGCTGAAAATGATTGTACCCTTGTCTTGGATGGATCATTAATGGGAGAATCTATCATTCGAATTACCTCTTTTGATGGTAAACCAGTTGATTGGAAAGGTGATTTTGGAATACCTTTTGGGGTCATGCCTGGAAAAAGTTTTCGTATAAAAATACCTGCTGGAGAACATATTTTAACTGGTTCAACACAAGAGATTTCAATAAATGATGACTCTATGTCTATAGTTAATGGGCCTGAATTAACAACATCTTTTAATTTCATCGCTGGGTATATTTATAATGCTGAGATAAGAGGTGATTCTGTTCTTCAATTTTTTGAAACAAATTAACAAAATTGAGTACGGCGGTACGTCGTATAGCTTTCATTAAATGTTGTTTTTTTGTCCCTTACGCAAGTTGGCTCAAAGAACCCACTTGCGTCCGGCTATCACTTCCGCTGAACCAGATGTACCGCAAAACCGAGAATCTCTTCCTTGCAGTAGATCGCGATCACATTACCTTTGGGGTCTTTCTTCGCGTTTTCATGATCAAAGGCAATACCGTTTCGCTCCAGATAGACTACGGCGCGGTACAGGCTGTTGGTTCCAACCGCGATGTGTCCGTGAGTTCCCGGCGCAGATTGTTTTACAATTTCGATATTTTCACCGGCAAAAATGGAGGAAGCCCCTTCCTTTACGGTAAAACCGAACAGGGCGCTAAAAAGTTTTACGGCTTTTATGGCGGCTTCTTCTCCGCCAGCGTTGATCCCGACATGCACAACACCGAGCCCCAGCAGACTCAGTACCGCTTCTTTGGACAGGGCGGTGATTTTTTCAAAGTCCCCGGCATTGATATGCTCGGCGTTTACCATCCACGAACCGCCGCAGGCGTGTATCTTTTCATAGGCGATGTACCTGGCGATGTTTCCCGCGTTGATTCCGCCGGTAGGCATGAATTTGAGATGCGGATAGGGAGCGGCAATAGCCTTGATGTATTCCAGGCCGCCTGACTGTTCGGCGGGAAAGAATTTTATCACCTCAAGACCCGCTTCAATGGCCTGCTCAATATCCGAAGGGTTGGAACAGCCGGGGGTAATGGGAATACCTTTTTCGATACAGTAAGCCACTACTCTGGGGTTGAAACCGGGGCTTACGATAAATTTGGCCCCGGCGCCTATAGCCCGGTCTACCTGATCCGTGGTCAATACCGTACCGGCGCCCAGGAGAATGTTCGGGACTTCCTTTGCAATGCGCCGTATGGCTTCCTCGCCCTCTTTGGTTCTGAAGGTTACTTCCGCGCAGGGAATATTTCCGGCGATCAGTGCCTTTGCAAGGGGAACCGCTTTTTCCACATCATCAATTTTAATCACCGGCACAATACCGATTTTTCCCAGTTCTTCCAATACCGCGTTCATAGCTCACTCCTCAAAATGGTTATATATCCCCGGAACGGGGAGCCTTATTCGGTAATAATATGTAAAAATCTCATAATATTCAAGTTGAAGGGAATTTAGTGCTTCATGGCATGGATTGTATACACAAACGAATTTCCCTGCTTTCCAACTCTTTTCACCATACCCAGCCTGGTCAGTACATACAGGGTTTTTCTCGCCAGCGTCGTGTTGATCCCCGCCCGCTCCGCCAGCAGCGCCGTGGTAAATTCCTCACCCTTTTTAAAAGGCGTAAAACGCAGATAATCCCTGGGCCTTTCCAGGATTATAGTCCCATGCCAGACGGCAAGTTCCCGGTCATAGATACTCACCCCCTTGCGGCGCCAGGAGCCCTTGCCGTCACGTACCCGTTTTTCTGTAATATCCACCAGGGCAAGCTCAATACATAAGCCGGGGATTAACGGCAACTCCGGCGCGTAGAGCAGGGCATCAAACAGATCCCAGGGGTTTCCCTTGCGGGGACTTTTTCGCCGATAGAGCCGCTTGCCCAAGCAAGCGAGCTTGCCCAAGCAAGCGAGCTTGCCGGTGCGTTCTTTGGCAGGTGCTTCAAAAACCTCAATATATTTTGCAATGGCCACCGGGTAGATGATCCGCACCTTGCCCAGGGCGGCGAGTTCTTTTGCTTTTTGCCGCAGGGGGCCAAAGCTGCCGGTCTGCACTTCGATAAATTCACCGTCCCCGCTTATACCATCCGCCACAAAGCCCGCCACGGCTTCCTCGGTCTTGCCTTCAGGCCCTGCATAGCGGAATTTCAGCGTTTTGTGCAGGCTGCTCTCATGTTTGGTACCTATGGAATGAACTTGTGTCCGGGCGGGCGTAGCTTCGGTACGATGTGAGAGCGTATCTTTGGTACTACGTGGTTTCACCTTTTTCATTGCCCGGTATATTCCAGCAATTCCCGGGCACTGAGCAGTTCCAAAAAGTGGTAGGTTTCGTTTCCGCCCTTGTTTTCATCGGTTTTTATCCTGGCGACCCGGAATGCGAGCATTTTATTGGTAGGGAGGGGTAGGGGCAGGGGATTGCCGTTCATATCCACAATGTCGTTTATCCTGAGCCGGCCGCTTATCTCCTGGATGTCGCCTTCGGGAAAAACGATGAAAAACTCATTCATAAACATAGGGCCAGCATACTGGAAGCGGGGAAAAGCCGCAATATCAGCTTCTTACTATATACGTGTATAGGGAAAATAACGAAATATTTGCAACTATTTATAATTTTTTCTGTAAAGAGACTTGATCTTCGATTTTCCATTGGGTAATAATGTGATTAGTGGTATAAAGTGTCAATTATGCTAGTTTAGTGGCGGAGTGTGGCAGTGGAGTTGCGAACAGGGACATTCGAATCTACTCTGGATGACAAAGGACGAGTTGGCATACCCACCAAGCTGCGTGATCGCTTTGAGGGGGAACTGGTGATAACCCAGGGGAGTCAGGCTTGTGTGTGGATCATGACGCCTGCGCTTTGGGAGCAGTTTCAGGAAAAACTTGAGGCTTCCGCTTCTTCCCTGACCTATGAAGAATACATGGCATTCAAGTACCAACATGAGGCGGCGGCCCAGGTGGCGGAAATTGACAAGTCCGGTCGTATTCCGGTGCCGGCGGCTATCCGCAAATACGCGGGTCTTACCAGGGATTGCCTGGTGGTGAGCATTGAGGATCATCTGGAAATATGGAACGCCGAGACCTATCAGGCGTATATGCAGGAAGTCCGGGCTAAAACCCGTGAAGCAATGCAAAAAATGGGAGCCGTGCGGCTCTTTAACAAGGACTAATGGGAAAGGTTATGGAGATTGTCCATACTCCGGTTTTGCTGGAGGAAACATTGCAATACCTCGCCCCCCGGGGAAGGGATGAACTCATGGTGGACGCCACTATGGGCGAAGGCGGGCACAGCGCCGCCTTTTTGTCCCGTTTCCCGGATCTCAAAGTTATAGGGATTGATGCGGACAGCGCCATCCAGGCCATAGCAAAAGAGCGGCTGCGGGAATTTGGTGATCGTCTTCATTTTTATACAGGCTGGTCACAGGCTTTTTTCGCCGAATATCCGGCGGAGCTCAAGCGGCCCGATACGATCCTTGCGGATCTGGGGGTGAGCCTTTTTCATTACGAGAAAAGCGGCAGGGGTTTCAGTTTTAGAAGCGATGAACAGCTTGATATGCGGCTTGATGTTTCCGGCGGAACTTCCGCAGCGGAACTGGTGGCCCGGCTGCCTGAAAAAGAGCTGGCGGATTTACTGTACAACAATGCCGGGGAACGTTATTCCCGGCGCATTGCCCGGGCAATTACCGGGGAGCGGCAGCAGGGGACTATTACCACTACCGCCGCTTTGGCGCAATTGGTTGAACAGGCGGTGCCGGCTTCGTACCGGCATGGGCCTATACATCCGGCGACCAGGACCTTTCAGGCCCTGCGTATCGCCGTTAATGGGGAGCTTTCGCGGCTTCCGGATCTCCTTGAGGGCGCGTTACGGGTCCTTGAGCCAGGGGGGAGGCTCGGGATCATCAGTTTTCATTCGCTGGAGGACAGGATAGTCAAGAATTTCTTTAGGACAAAGAACAAGGACTGTACCTGCCCTCCGGAAGCGCCGATATGTAGATGTGAGGGACGCCGGTCGGTAAATATACTGACCCGGAAGGGTGTTGCGCCCACCGATGAGGAAATTGAGCGCAACTCCCCGTCCCGGAGTGCCCGGCTGCGGGTAGTGGAAAAAGTTTTGGACGAGGACGGGCAGTGATGAGGCGGTATTTCTTTCTGTATTTTGCGGTTATTACCATACCGCTTTTTCTTGGTCTTACTGTCTGGCAGTCCAACCGTTACAGCGGCCTGAAAGAGGAATTGGGCAGGCTTGAGGAAGCCCAGGCCGACTGGGTGGAAAGCAACAAGCGGCTTATCGCGGGTATCGCCGTGCTCTCATCCCCTGAGCGGATAGAGCATATTGCCGAAAAAGATTTGGGTTTACACAAGATCCGGCCTGAGGATGTATTACAGGTACGAATTGAGGGAGGAAAGGGGCATGGTCTCTGACGGCTTATCCACAAGCCTGCTCATGGATTTTGCGGGCCTTTCCCAATCTCTTGGGGCGCGTCATCTCTCCTTTGCGGGTAATGGCAGTGCAGTGGGCAGCGGCAAGCCCGTCTGTGCGGGCTTTTCTTCGGTAAGCATTGATTCCCGCTCGGTGCAGCAGGGGGCGCTTTTTGTAGCCCTTGCGGGCGCTGCCAGCGATGGCCATTGCTTTGTGGAGGCCGCTTTTAAAGCCGGCGCTGCCGCCGCTATGGTTGAATCTTCCAAACTTGAAACGTTCGATTTAACAAATATCGCCAAAAGCATGGGAAAAGACCTCGTAGTGGTAGAAAATACCCTGCGGGGTTTGCAGGACGCCGCCAGGGTCTATCTGGAACGTTTCCCCAAATTGTTAAAAATAGGAATCACCGGCTCATCAGGCAAGACCACTACCAAGGAAATAGCCGCCGCCATTATCAGCGCCGAGAAAAATACCGTGATGAACAAGGGGAACCTCAACTCCGAGACCGGGCTGCCCCTTTCGGTTTTTGAAGTGCGCTCCCACCATGAAGCCGGCGTCTTTGAGCTGGGCATGAACCGAAGGGGAGAGATTGCGGAACTGGCGGCAGTGCTTAAACCAAACATCGCGCTGATCACGAATATAGGTTCCGCCCATATCGGAATCCTCGGCAGTAAACAGGCAATAGCTGAGGAGAAAAAAAATATTTTTTCCCAGTTTGCAGGTAACGGTATTGCCCTTGTCCCGGAGGACGATGAATTCAGGGACTTTCTTGGCGAAGGGGTTAAAGGCAGGGTTTGTTTTTACGGGGCAGCATCTTTTGCCGAGCTTGAGGGAACCCGCAGCCTGGGCCTTGAAGGCAGCGAGATACGCTGGGCCGGAGAGGCCATACATTTTGCCCTGCCGGGCAGGCATAACCTTGCAGACGCCCTTGGGGCCATCGCCATTGCCAGAGAAGTGCCTGTTAGCCGCAACGCCGTAAAGCGGGGACTTGAATCGGTCAGGCCCCTCTTTGGCAGGGGGGAGATACTCCGGGGCAGAACCACGGTGATCCGGGACTGTTACAATGCGAATCCTGAGTCTTTTGAAAAGGCGCTTGAATTCTGCGACAGCCTGGACTGGCCGGGCAGGCGAATCTACGTTATCGCCGATATGCTTGAGTTGGGGGGAAATTCCCGTTCCAGCCACGAGCGCATGGGCCGCCTGCTGGCCGTGTCAAAAGCGGACAAGGTTTTTCTGTACGGAAATGAGACCGAAGCGGCAGCATCCGTCATGGCGGCTAACGGTGTAGATGCCAAGCCTTTCTTCCACACCCGGAGTATGGGTGAGCTTTCCGCCGCCCTGGATGCGTTTATTCAAAGCGGGGATTTGGTGCTGCTAAAAGGTTCCCGGGGCTGCGCCCTGGAACAGTTAAGCGGCCTGCTTGTGCAACCACAGGCAGGAATGTGTACCGGAATTGAAAATGCCCCAAACAGGGGGTATGTGTAATGTTTCTTGAATTCATCTATCCCCTGGTAAAATATTTTACACCTTTCAATGTGTTCCTCTACCTCACCTTCCGGGGGGCTTATGCCGCCCTTACCACTCTGCTTATCTGCTTCATGTTCGGCAGCCGTATCATCGAAGCTCTGCGCTTACTCAAGATAGGCCAGGCGGTGCGGGAGGACGGCCCCGAAAGCCACCTTGCCAAGTCCGGGACCCCCACTATGGGCGGGGTGTTTATCATTATCTCGGTACTGATATCCATGCTGCTCTGGGGCGATCTGGCCAGTCAGATGATCTGGATCACCCTGGGTTCCTTTGTGGCCTTTGGCGCCATTGGTTTTATTGACGATTATCTTAAAGTGAGCCGCCACAACTCGGCGGGACTTCCGGCGTGGGCGAAACTCGCCGGGCAGTTTGCCGTGGCCATAGCGGTGGTGCTCATACTCTATTTTACCGGCGGCGACGATATTACCGCTCTGTACATTCCCTTTTTAAAAAATCCGGCGATAGACATGGGTGTGCTCTGGATACCTTTTGGGGTACTCCTCATCGTGGGCGAATCCAACGCGGTGAATTTCTCCGACGGCCTTGACGGGCTTTTGGCAGGGCTTTTGATCCTGGTCTTCATCACCCTGGCCATACTTACCTACATCACCGGCCGCACCGACTATGCGGCCTATTTGGGCATTCCCTATATTCAGGGCGCAGGTGAGTTGACCGTGTTCTGTCTCGCAGCTGCCGGAGCCTGCATCGGTTTCCTCTGGTTTAACGCACATCCCGCCGAAGTCTTTATGGGCGACGTGGGCAGTCTTTCTCTGGGCGGCCTTGTGGCGGTGATTTCCCTTATCATTAAAAAAGAAATATTGATCCTGGTTATAGGCGGGGTCTTTGTGCTGGAAATCGCCTCGGTGATTATTCAGGTAACGTCGTACAAGCTGCGGAAAAAGCGGGTGTTTAAAATGGCGCCCCTGCATCATCATTTTGAACTTTCGGGCTGGGCGGAGACCAAGGTGGTTATCCGCTTCTGGATACTGGGCGGACTATTCGCCATCATAGCTTTGTCTACTTTGAAGATACAGTAGGGGTCGGAATGTATCACTTTGACGCGGAAAAAACCGAAAGCCCCAGAGGTGTCCACCTGCTCAGCGCAAGCGTGTTACTGCTCACCGGCCTGGGGCTGGTAACCCTCTACTCGTCATCTTACGCTTTTGCGGGTCGTTTTTTTAATGACAGCTATCATTTTATTTTCCGCCAGAGCATTTTTGGCGCCGGCGGTATTGTACTTTTCTTTATCGCGTCAATTATCAATCTTGAAATTGTAAGGAAACTGATTAAACCCCTGGTGGCCCTGGCGGCGCTTCTGTGCGCTCTTACCCTGATTCCCGGCATAGGCGTGGAACGGCTTGGCGCATCACGGTGGATCAAAATCGGTTCCTACACTTATCAACCGTCAGAAATGGTCAAGCTGGTGCTTCCCCTTTACCTGGCCCATATTCTTGCCAAAAAACAGGACGGCATTTATTCTTTCCGTTACGGAGTTTTTCCGCCGGTGTTCATTACGGGTATATTTTTTCTGCTCATTTACGCGCAGAACAATTTTTCCACCGCGATTTTTATCGTGTTAAACGCTATGGTGATCTTTTTTCTCGCAGGTGTGCGTTTCCGCTATTTTTTCGCGGCAATTGTGATGTTCGTTCCGCTTTCAGCCCTGCTGATATTCACCAAAGAACACCGGGTGCGCCGCCTTCTAAGTTTTATCAAACCTGAATGGGATCCCCTGGGCGCCGGTTTCCAGGTCCGCTCAAGTCTCTTGACGATTATTTCAGGGGGCTTCTGGGGTAAAGGCATAGGACAGGGTACGCGGAAAATTGCCAGTGTTCCTGAAATCCATTCGGACTTTATCTTTTCCGCCTTTGCGGAAGAAGCGGGCTTTATCGGGGTGCTGCTCTTTTTTATTCTCTTTGCGATTTTCGCGGTGCAGGGGTACCGGGGCGCGTGGCGGAGCGATTCGGTTTTCAAAAAACTCCTCGCGTCGGGACTGGTAACCATGATCGTGTCACAGGCTCTGCTCAATGTGGCGGTGGTTTCCGGGGCGGTGCCGGCCACAGGCATACCGCTGCCATTTTTCTCGGCTGGCGGTTCATCACTGGCTACCACCCTTATTTGCGCGGGGCTCATTGTCAATGTGGCCCGCCGGGGCCGGGAGGAAGCAGCCCCGGGGGATATCGAAAATTTCAGGGACGAGGCTGTGCGCTTCAGCCCTTTGGAGGGTCAGGATGTCCGGTGATTTTACCTATCCCGCCGAAGAGGACTTTGGCGTATACATGAACGATGTCTCCGTCAAACCAGCGGCGTCCGGAAAAATCGAGAAGGGCCTCAAGCGAATCCTCATCCTTGCGGGAATCATCCTGGGCGCGGAAATTATCTGGCTCTTTGGCGTCAGTCCCTGCATTCCCCTCTCTACTCTGGAAGTCCGGGGCTTTGCCGGTTTTAACGGCGGCGATGTTTTAAGATACGCCAACATTCAGGAAGGCGCTTCATTCATTTCAACTAACGCGAAAGAGACGGAGAAACTCCTCGCCGCCAATTACCTGGTGGAGTCTGCCAAGGTGATAAAACGCTTCCCCGACCGGCTTTCGATATTCCTTGAGCCCCGCCGGGCGGTGGCCCTGTCGCTTGCCGATGTGGCAGGCAGGCAGCTTCCGCTTTATTACGACAAGCACGGCGTAGTGTTCAGAATAGGCGAGGGAAGGGGAGAGTCTCCTGCGGGGAATCTGCCCATTCTTTCGGGGCTGGTGTTTGAGAATCCGGTGCTGGGTATGCGGCTTCCCGCGGCTTTTGGTTCCCTTCTTGAACAGCTTGCAAAAATTGAGGAAGATACACCGGAACTGCTGGCTGCGGTTTCGGAGATACGAATACACCGCAAAGCTTTTGACGGTTTTGATCTGGTACTCTATCCGGTACACAAACCCATACGGGTACGGCTGGAAAGTAATGTAACCGAAGAAACCCTTCGCTATGTGCTGCTCATGCTTGATGTGTTTGAGCCGCGCTCCTCCGTCCCGGAGGAGATCGACTTTAGATCCGGCATGGGTTCATACAAAGTAAAGGAGGCCCCCTCTGGCGAATGATGAAATGATTGTCGGCCTCGACATAGGAACGACAAAGGTCTGCGCCGTCATTGGCGAACGCAATGAACAGGGAATTCTCGAAATTACCGGGGTGGGGGTCTGTCCTTCCACGGGTTTGAGAAAAGGCGTGGTGGTCAATATTGAGGCCACCCTCAGGGCGGTGGCGGCCGCCATTGAAGCCGCGGAGATGATGAGCGGCCGTGAGGCCCACGATTGCTGGACCGGCATAGGCGGCAGCCACATCGATGGGATCAATTCCCGGGGCGTGGTAGCCATCACCGGGAAAAAGCGGGAAACCAGGGAAATAGGGCCTGAGGACATTGCCAGGGTGATCGAAGCCGCCAGGGCGGTGGTGATCCCCATGGACCGGCAGATCCTGGAGGTGATCCCCCAGAACTACATCGTGGACGACCAGAAGGGGATACGCAATCCTCTGGACATGATAGGCGTGCGTCTTGAATCGGAGGTGCACATCATCACCTGTTCGGTTACCAGCGCCCAGAATCTTGTCAAGTGCGTGAACCGCGCCGGTTTCAGGGTAACGGACCTGGTGCTTCAGTCCCTTGCAGCGGGGAGATCCATACTGACCCAGGAGGAGAAAGACCTGGGAGTAGCGCTCATCGATCTTGGGGGAGGTACTACGGATATGCTGGTCTACACCGACGGCGCTCCCTATTCAACCTCGACGATTCCCGCCGGGGGAACCCAGGTAACCAACGATATTTCGATTATCAAAAATATTTCCTTTGAGACCGCCGAGAAGATCAAACTCGACGCGGGCTGCTGCTGGGAAGCGCTGCTTGAGGAAAACGAGGACATCATTGTTCCGGGTGTGGGCGGCAGGCCGCCGCTCCCCATTCCCCGCTCGCAAATTCTTACTATCATCAAGCCCAGGATGGAAGAAATATTCAAAATGGTAAAAGAAAAGCTGGACAAGCTGAATCTTTCCCGTCCCCTGGGCGGCGGCGTGGTTCTTTCAGGCGGCGGCGCACAGCTTTCGGGTGTGGTGGAACTGGCGAACAGCATATTGAATCTGCCCGCCAGGGTGGGAAGTCCCATTCCCTCGCCGGGGCTGGGGGGGCTGGTTGAGGAATACCGCAGTCCCGCCTATGCCACTGCCATCGGCCTGGTGCTTGAGGGAAATGATCGCAGCGCAAAACTGGAAGGTGAACGTGGAAGCGAGCAGGCCGATAAAAAACACGCCGACCTTTTGGGAAAACTCAAGAGCTGGCTGACAGATGAATTTTTTTAATAGTGAACCAGGACGCTGAGCGTCTTAAAAAAAATGTGAAATGATTTGGGAGGACATGAGATGAACATTTTCGCGGTACGTGAGGAAGAGCCTGTAGTCCAATTTGCGCCTCAGGAAGAACAGGTGGTTCCGTTTACGCAGCAGCAGCAGGATGAGCCGGTTCCGGCGAACATCAAAGTGATCGGCGCCGGCGGGGGTGGATCAAACGCGGTGAACCGCATGATAGAAAGCGGCCTTTCCGGGGTTCAGTTTATCGCGGTAAACACCGACGCGCAGGATCTGTACAACAAGAGCAAGGCAAAAAACAAGCTGCAAATCGGCGTTAAGCTGACAGGCGGAAGAGGCGCCGGCGGCAAGCCCCAGATTGGCGAGGAAGCGGCTAACGAAGACCGTGACGCCATCGCCGAGGCCCTGCGGGACGCCGACATGGTGTTTGTTACCGCCGGTATGGGCGGCGGCACCGGTACCGGTTCCGCGCCTGTTATCGCCAGAATTGCCAGAGATCTGGGCGCCCTTACGGTGGGGGTGGTTACCAAACCCTTTGACTACGAGGGTCGCCACAAACTGCGGCTTGCCGAAGAGGGAATCAAAAAACTCAAAGAATCGGTTGATACCCTTATTATTATTCCCAATCAACATCTGTTTAAGATGGTGGAACGGAGTACCTCCTTTGACAAGGCCTGTCTCCTGGCGGATGACGTACTGCGTCAGGGTGTGCAGGGCATATCGGATCTTATTACCAAGACCGGTATTATCAACACCGATTTTGCCGATGTAGAGTCTACCATGAAGGACCAGGGGGATGCCCTTATGGGTATTGGTTACGGCGGCGGTGAAAACCGTGCAAAGGACGCCGCGTCCAGCGCGATTGATAATCCCCTGCTGGAAGATACCAGTATTGACGGCGCCACCAGGGTTCTGGTAAATATCACGGGTCCCCAGGACATATCACTGGTGGAAATTGACGAAGTGATGAACACTATCAGGGCAAAGGCGGATCAGGATGTGGAAATCATTTTCGGTGTCCGTTACGATCCCGAACTTGGGGATAATATTCGCGTAACGGTTATTGCCACGGGCTTTAAGAACGCCGCCGTCTATACGATAGACCAGAAACCAAACGCCGAGGGGAAAAAAGCCGAGGACACTGGTTTTATCAATTACTCCGATTTTGTGCAGCTTCGGGAACGTAACAAACGGCCTGATTATCTTCCTCCCAAGGATTATCAGGATGATCTGGATGTGCCTGCGGTAATAAGGCATTATGATTACCAGGCGGCGGAGAGAAAAGCCGCCGATGGCAGAGACGCCTGAGGAAAGACCATTGGAAACTTCGGTATTGCTGAGCCGGTATTGCTCCCGGCTTGTTGCCCTGGAACGGCGTTCGCCTCTGACCGCCGGGACTTACGGGTTGGAGATCCGACGTTTCCTGGAATACCTGGAGGGTGAAAAAATCGAAGTTGCCGCTGTTACCGCCCGCACCCTCACCGGCTATCTTGAAAAACGCCGGGAAACGGATCACATTGATTCCCGGTCAACGGCAAAGGCCGTATCCTGCCTGCGTTCCTTTTTCCGCTTTGTGATGGACGAGGGTATGCGCAAGGATAATCCTGCGGCAGTACTGGAAAGCCCCCGGCGGCGTATGTACCTGCCTGAGGTACTGGACCGGAAAACCGTGGAAAATTTTCTGGGTACAATAGACACCGACAGCCCATTGGGACTGCGGGATCGTGCCATTTATGAACTGATCTATTCGGCAGGGCTGCGGATATCCGAGGCGGTGGGCCTTAATATCCGGGACATTGATATTGAAGGGGGACTGGCCAAGGTAAGGGGCAAAGGCAGCAAGGAGCGGCTGGTGATCTTTGGGCCCGATGCATCGGTTCTGCTCAAGCGTTATCTGCAAGAGGCGCGGCCCAGGCTCGCCGGCAGCGGCGCCCGGGGAAGGCAGAGCCCGGCGCTCTTTATCGGAAAAAGCGGCAAGCGGCTTTCCAGAAAAGGCATCTGGAAAAATTACGCCAAAACTGCTGCCCTGGCGGGAACCGGCTCCAGACTGCACACCCTGAGACACAGCTTTGCCACCGAACTGTTGGCAGGCGGCGCAGACCTCCGAACCGTGCAGGAACTGTTGGGACATACCGATCTTGCCACTACCCAGATCTACACCCATGTGAATGTGGGTCTGCTCAGGGAAAGCCACCGGCGCTATTTGCCCAAACTGGGCATAGGATCAGGAAAATGAGAGGCCTTATAGGATGAAAAAAATAAAAGAGACAATAGTGGGAATTCTCGTCGTCCTGATTTTGGGAACCCTGGTGTTTGGTGTGTACCGTAACGCGAAAAGCAAAACCCACCAGGACCTTGCAAAGCGTATTGCCGAACTCAGTCCCCGGGGCGGCCCGCCTGAAACCATCGAAGGCTTGAAAAAGGCCATTGCCCTCTACGAGACCCAGATTGAACTGAACGTAAAGGAAGGGGCCCAAACCGGAACCTACTGGAAAATTCTGGCAATCAGACTCGCCGACCGGGGAAGCCACCGCGATGCCCTGGCCGCCCTTGAACGGGCATTGTACTACAACTCCGAGGATCCTGTTCTCTTTTATTTGACCGGCGTTTCGGCCGGGGTAGTTGCGAAATCCGCCCTGGGATTTTCAGGCAACTCGGGAAACGAAAAGGAACATTATTTTGCTCTTGCCGAATCCTCCTACATCCGGGCTCTGCAGATGGACGGCGAATACCCCAAACCCATGTACGGGCTGGGGATACTGTACACCTTTGAACTGAACCGCCCGGCTGAGGCGATTCCCTATCTTGAACATTATTTACGGCTCCTTTCAAGCGACATTGCAGGAATGTTTGTACTTGCCAGGGCCTATTACATGACCGAAAACTACAACGGCGCTGTTGAGATGTATGACCGCATCATCACCCGCACCAAGGATCCCAAAGTTAAAAACGAGGCGGAGAATAACAAGGATATAATCAGGAGTCAGATGTATGAATGAGCGGGGCCTTTTGGATTTGATCATCGCCCGGCTTCCGGCCTTGAACTGCAGGGACAAAATTTGCCTTGCGGAATCATTTAACCGGGAAGATGATTTGATTGTACTTTCCAAAGAGGATATTGAAAGGATTCTTGGCCATGAGCTCAGGTTCTTTTGGGACATAGACACGATACGCGCTATGGCGGAGCGGGACGAAAAAATTGCCCGTATGCGCTTGATTAACATGGTGCCCTGGGGTGCAAGCGCCTATCCGCCGCTGCTGCGGGAGATTTACGATCCGCCGTCGCTGCTCTTTTTCAGGGGACAACTCCCGAATCCTGAAAAGCCCCTGCTCGCCATTGTGGGCACCCGGCGTCCCAGCTCCCAGGCAGGCGCTCAGGCTTTTGGCATCGCCCGGGACCTGGGGCGGCGGGGCATTTCAGTGGTTTCCGGTCTTGCCCTGGGAATTGACGCTATGGCGCACCGTGGAAACATCGAAGGCGGCGCCCCCACCTTCGGGATCCTCGGCTCCGGAGCGGATGAGGTCTACCCCTCGGCAAACCGCGCTTTGGCAAAGCGGATTCTGGAAACCGGCGGCGCCCTTATTTCGGAATATCCCCCCGGAACCGGCCCCCGGAAGTGGAATTTTCCCGCCAGGAACCGGATAATTTCCGGCCTTGCCCGAAGCGTTCTCATTGTCGAGGCGCCGGAGCGTTCAGGGGCGCTTATTACCGCAGGCTTCGCCCTGGAGCAGGGAAAGGAACTGTGGGCCGCATCAGCCGGTCTTGTTGCGGCTAACGCAAAGGGTGCGTCTTTCGCACGGACCTTATACGACAAACGGGGTACGGTGAAACTTGTTGGAGACGGGGCGGAGATCATTTCCTCCGCCGCCGATGTGCTTGAGAAATGGAAATGGGAAACCGGAACCGCCGAAAGCGGAAACCGGGAAGCCGTTGGAAATACGGCGGCAGCATCATTGGTCGCCTGTGCGGCCCGGGATCTGGATATTGATTTATGAGGAACTATCATGGCAGTAAAAACTGAAAAGAAGGCCAGCCCAAAGAAGGCCAAAAAAAAGACCCAGGAAAAGCGTATCCTCGTTATCGTGGAATCCCCTACCAAGGCGGAAACCATCGAAAAATATCTGGGTCCCGATTACAGCGTCAAAGCCTCAATGGGACATCTTATCGACCTTCCCAAATCGCGGCTTGCTATTGACACCGAGCACAACTTTGAGCCTGAGTACATTACCGTGCGGGGCAGGGCAAAGCTCCTCAAGGAACTCCGGGGGGACGCGAAAAAAGCGGACCTGGTGCTGCTGGCAAGTGATAATGACCGCGAGGGCGAGGCAATAGCCTGGCATTTGCGTAATGCCATTTCCGTCAAATCTGACAAAGTACCTATCCAGCGGATCAGTTTTAACGAGATAACTCCCCAGGCCATCAGGGACGCCGTGGCCAGCCCGCGAATTATTGACGAGGCCCTGGTAGACGCCCAAAAAGCCCGCCGTGTTTTGGACCGGCTGGTGGGCTACAGCCTTTCGCCATTGCTCTGGAAAAAAGTAAAGAACGGCCTTTCCGCAGGGCGCGTGCAGTCGGTGGCTTTGCGCCTTATCTGCGAACGGGAAAAAGAAGTGGAAAGCTTCATTCCTGAGGAATACTGGAGTCTGGAAGCGGACTTTAAAGTGGGAAAATCGGTTTTTACCGCCCAGCTTGTGTTATGGAAAAATGAAAAGCCGGACCTCCGAAACGAAGAATCGGTTAACGCCATTATCAATATAATTCAAAGTGCCGATTGCATGGTTTCCGATGTACGGGAAGTTGACAAGAGTGTCAAGCCCAAGCCGCCTTTTACCACTTCCCAAATGCAGCAGGCCGCGGCGAACCGCCTGAGTTTCACCTCACGCAAGACCATGCAGGTGGCCCAGCAGTTATACGAAGGGGTGACCATAGGCAATGCCCGTGTGGGTCTTATCTCCTATATGCGTACCGACTCGGTGCGTGTCTCCCAAACCGCCATTGACGATGTGCGGGAATGGCTGGGGAAAAATTACCCCAAAGAACTCCCCGAAAAGCCCCTGGAGTACGCGGTAGGCAAAAAGGCCCAGGATGCCCACGAAGCCATCAG
Organism: Spirochaetia bacterium; assembly: GCA_025997895.1. Classification (GTDB taxonomy): domain Bacteria; phylum Spirochaetota; class Spirochaetia; order Treponematales; family Breznakiellaceae; genus WQXQ01. Next base: position 53,708 of record BNVF01000005.1, on the reverse strand, counting down.
GCCTACCTATACCAGCTACACTCCGGATTCGATTAAAGAATATTTAACCCGGGACCAGTTGCGGCTCTATACGATTATCTGGGAACGTTTTGTATCCAGCCAGATGATCAACGCCAGAACCCGCACGGTCAGCGTGGACATAAAAGCGGTCTCCGGTAAAGACGAGGGAATTTTCCGCGTCGCCGGCACCAAACTTATTGAAAAAGGCTTTTACAAGGTGATAAAGCTCCTCTCGTCAAAAGAAGAGAAGGGTAATCCCTATCCCCTGCTCAAGACCGGGGACAAGGTCAAGGTGGATAAATTCCACCCCGAGCAGCACTTTACCCAGGGACCACCCCGCTATACCGACGCCACCATAGTACGCACCCTTGAAGAAAAAGGCATAGGCCGGCCTTCCACCTACGCGCCGATTATCTCGGTATTGCTTGATCGCTACTACGTTACGCGATCAAACAAGCAGCTTGTTCCTACCCTTTTGGGAAAGATGATAACCGATATGCTGGTGGAATATTTTCCCCATTATGTAGACGCCGGTTTTACCGCTTCCATGGAAAATAAACTCGACGAAGTTGAGGACAGTCAGATTCGCTGGCCCGATATGATACGGGAATTTTACTTTCCCTTTAAAACACAGGTTGACGAAGTGGGAAAGACTCTGGAATCCTTCAAAGGTTCTCTGGACGAACCCACCGACTATGTGTGCGAAAAATGCGGCAAGCCTCTGATAAAAAAACTCGGCCGCTTCGGCTTCTTCCTTGCCTGTACAGGTTTCCCCGAGTGCAGGACTACCAAGTCCATACCCCTTGCCAAATGCCCCAAGTGCGGCGGCGACGTGGTGGCCCGGAAGACCAAGGGCAGGGGCAAGGAATTCTACGGCTGTACCAACTACCCGGACTGTGATTTTATCAGCCACTTCAAACCGATTAACCAGGACTGCCCCAAGTGCGGCCAGTTCATGGTGGAAAAATACGACAAGAAGAACGGGGCGCATAAGGCGTGTATCAATCCCGCCTGCGATTATCTGCACAGTGCGGAAGATGAGGAAGAGGGCAAGGCGGATGCCGCGCCTGTTGAAGGTGAGGAATGAGAGAGAAAAGCATTAACCGCGAATTGCAACAACCGGGTGAGGATCGCGGGGTGGTACAGGAATACATCTCTTATTTACAGGCGGTGCGGGGAATTTCGGATCGTACCGCTGAAGCTTACGGAAATGATCTTACCCGTTATGTGAACTACTGCGGCAATCATGGGATAGAGCCTGAGAAGGCCGATCCCTATGAGGTGCAGAGCTTTATTGCCGACCTCAGCGCCGAGCGGATTGCGCCGGCAAGCGTGAACCGTTCCCTTTCCTCGATACGGGGTTTTTATCGCTGGATGGTTCGCTTTGGCAGGCGGGACGATGATCCCTGCGGCAGTTTACGGAATGTGAAGACTCCCAAAAATCTGCCCACCGTGCTTTGGGAACAGGAGATGGCCAGTTTCGCCGAACTGCCGGATGCGGCGGGTATTCTCTGGCCTGCCAGGGACAAGGCCCTTATCATGGCGATGTATTCGGCGGGCTTGCGAATTTCGGAACTGGTTTCACTTTCAATGGGAAACATGGTAGGCGCTCTGGAAGGAGCCAGGATCATCGGGAAAGGCGGCAAGGAGCGTTACGTGTTTTTTTCGGAAGAGGGAAGGGCGGCGCTGGCGGATTATCTGCCGGAAAGGGCGGAGCGGATCAGGAACGCAGGTCTTAAAAGCGCGGGGACTGCCGGGCCGCTTTTTATTAACAAAAAGGGAAGGCCCATCTCGGTGCCGGGGGTGCGCTGGATCATCGCCCGTTACGCAGAACGTTCCGGGCTGGGGAAAAACATACACCCCCACAGTCTGCGCCACAGTTTCGCCACCCATCTGGTAAACGCAGGCTGCGATGTGCGTATAGTGCAGGAAATGCTGGGACACGCAAGCCTTTCCACAACCCAGCGTTATACCCATGTAAATATCGAAGGTATGAAAAAAGTATATGCCAAGGCGCATCCCCACGGGGGACAGAAAGGAACACAAGGAATGAAAAATGAAAATTAACAGGAATACCATTAGATCTACAACGGTAATTGCGGTGCGCAAGGACGGCAAAGTCGCTATGGCCGGCGACGGGCAGGTAACAATGGGCGAAACGGTGATGAAGAACAACGCCCGCAAGGTACGCCGTCTCATGGACGGCAAGGTGCTCTGCGGATTCGCCGGCGCTACTGCCGACGCTTTTACCCTCTTTGACCGCTTTGAGACGAAGCTCAAGGAATACTCAGGCGACTTGCTGCGGGCTGCGGTGGAACTTGCCAAGGACTGGCGCATGGATCGTACCCTGCGGCGGCTTGAGGCCCTGCTCCTGGTAGCCGATTTATCCAAGACCCTGCTTATTTCAGGCACCGGCGATGTGATAGAGCCTGCGGAAAATGCCCTGGCAATCGGCTCAGGAGGCAACTATGCCTACGCCGCGTCTCTGGCCTATCTTGAGGGCAGTGAATATTCTGCTGCCGAAATTGCCGAGCGAAGTTTAAAAATTGCGGGTAATATTTGCATTTATACCAATATGCACATAACACTGGAGGAGTTAAGCTGATGTCAGACATACTGTCAGAAAAATCGAACGAGAAAAAAGCAAAAGACGAAGGACTGAACCGGCTGACCCCCAGGGAAATCGTGGTGGAACTGGACAAGTACATTGTTGGCCAGAAAAAGGCCAAGCGGGCGGTGGCAGTGGCTTTGCGTAACCGTATCAGGCGGCTCAAGCTGGACCCTGAACTTCGGGATGACATTGCCCCCAAGAACATACTCATGATAGGCCCCACCGGTGTCGGAAAAACCGAAATCGCCCGGCGCCTTGCCAAACTCGCCGGCTCGCCCTTCATCAAAGTGGAAGCCACCAAGTATACCGAGGTGGGCTATGTGGGACGGGACGTGGAATCCATGGTCAGGGACCTTATGGCCGCCGGTTTCCAGATGGTAAAACAGGAAATGCAGGAGTCCGTTACTGCCGAGGCCGAAAAGCGGGCTGAAGAGGCCCTGCTGGATCTGCTCCTTCCCTCCGGGAAAAAACCCAAAGACAACAAGCCCAGGACCGGCCCGGTAGTTCGTCCTATGGGCGCTTTTTCCATCAGCCCCGAAAACGCAAATGGCAGCCTTATCGGAACCGCCATACAGGTGGGCATCCCCATCTTTAACCGCAGCGCAAACGAGGGGGACAAGCAGGAGGAGCAGGCCGAAAACGCAAACGAAGACGGCACAAATGCCGATACTGCGGCCTTTGCAATTTCAGATAACGGCATAGCCGACGGCGCAGCCGACGGCATATCCGACGGCACAGCCGATGATGCAGGTTCAAGTGAGGGTGGGGCGGACCAGACCCGGTTTAAGGCCACCAGAGAAAAATTCAGAACCATGCTGCGGGAAGGCAAACTGGACGGGCGTTCTGTGGAACTCATGGTGAACCAGAATCCCCAGTTCCCCACGATAGAAATGATGGGCGGCGGCATGGAGGACCTTGAGTCGAGCCTTTCCGGAATCGCCGGCTTTTTTGGCGGCGGGAAAAAGAAAAAAGTGGTCACCGTTGCCCGCGCCAGAGAGATACTCAAAGCCGAGGAAGCGGAAAAACTTGTTGACCGTGACCGGGTAAGCGACGAAGCCCGGCAGCGGGTAGAAGAGACGGGTATTATTTTTATCGATGAAATTGACAAAATCGCCGTTAAAGGCGACCGTGGCGGCGGCCCGGACGTTTCCCGTGAGGGCGTCCAGCGGGACATACTGCCCATTGTAGAAGGTGCCACCGTAAACACCAAGTGGGGCCCGGTCAATACCGACCATATCCTCTTCATCGCCGCCGGCGCATTCAACGTGAGCAAGCCCTCTGACCTTATCCCCGAACTCCAGGGACGTTTTCCCCTGCGGGTGGAACTGGATTCCCTGGGCAAGGACGATTTCCTGCGCATTTTGACTGAGCCCAAAAACGCCCTCACCAGGCAGTACACCGGGCTGCTCGGCACCGAGGGTATTGAAATCGAATTTGCCCCGGCCGCCATAGAACATCTGGCCGCCCTGGCTGCGGAAGTCAATTCCCGGCTGGAAAACATAGGTGCCCGGCGGCTGCACACCATCATGGAAGCCCTGCTTGAAGAGCTTTCCTTTGAGGCGCCTGATATAGCCCCGGCGAAAATCCCGATCACCGTTGACTATGTGAACGAAAAACTGGCGGATATCGTCAAGGATCAGGATTTGGGACGGTATATTTTGTAGGTTAAAAGATTTAAGGAAATTGCCGATGTTTATAGGGGAGGCTCTATTATAATGAATGCTTTTGCTAAAACCGTGGATTTGTTGCACCGGGCTATGGACGCCAATGTGGTGCGGCGGTCGGTTATTGCCAACAATATAACTAACGCCAATGTTCCTGGTTTCAAGCGCTCAATCGTGAATTTTGAGAGCGAGTTGAAACGCGCCCTGGACACTGAAAAACAGAAGCCCGCTCTGGAGCTTACGTTGACCGATCCCAAACATATCCCCAATTACCGGGAGCGGGATTACCGGGATGTGCAGATACGGCGGGTGCTGGATTATACCAGTACCTACAACAATAACGGAAGCAATGTGGATCCTGAGCAGGAATTCATGGCGGCTACGGAAAACCAGATGACCTATAATATGCTGGCACAGGCAGCTACTTTTGAATTCAGCCAGATTAACCAGGTCTTAAGGTCTTAAGGAACGAGAGGAGTGAGGTTAGCAGATGGGAATTTTTAGTTCGATTAACATTGCCGCCACGGGCCTGAGCGCCGAGCGGGTCAGGCTGGACGTAATCGCCGACAATATGGCCAATGTAAACACCACCAGAACCGCCGAGGGCGGCCCTTACCGGCGGAGCCGGGTCATCATGCGGCCCCGTGTGGAAAGTCCCTATTGGCGCTCGCCCTTTCTCCCTGAGTCTATGGACAACGGAATAGGCAGAGGAGTGCGGGTCGCGGAGATTCAGAAGGACTACGCTACGGAGAATCCCCTGCGCTTTGACCCGACTCATCCCGACGCTATCCAGTCAGGCCCCCGGCAGGGTTATGTGGAACTGCCCAATGTGGATGTGGTAACCGAGATGGTGGACATGATCTCCGCCTCCCGGGCTTACGAGGCCAATGCCTCAATAATCGAAGGTTCCAAGGCCATGTTTCAGCGGGCGCTGGATATAGGCGGAAGATGAACGAATTGAAAACGGGGTTTTCAATTCGTTTTCGCAGTTTTTCATAAATGAAAAACTGTACGTTTGCAAATTTACAAGTCTGTGAACTAGGGAGGGAACGATGCAGATTTTTAATAACAGTGCGTATATCAGCGCCAATGCGGCAAAAGATTATCAGGTTTCCATGCTGCGCACAAATCCGAAGCACATGGGGCCGCTTGACAGCCCTTACGCCGGCAGCGGAAACAACATACTCAGCCTTGAAAAAAAGATTGGTGCCGAGGGAATAACCCGTGCCGGAACTTTTGAACAGGCAATGCTGCAGGCCCTGGACAAAGTTTCAGGTGCACAGCAGTCGGTGAGCGTTCTTGAAGAACAAGCCATCATCAATCCTGATTCGGTAGACATACACGACATAACCATAGCCCAGGCCGAAGCCAGCATGTCACTTAACATTACGCGAAACGTATTGAGCCGGCTGGTACAGGGCTGGAGAGATTTGATTAATACGAGGTAATTCCTTTCACAGGGGAGGGGGGATATGAACGATTTCTTTAAAAAATTTATCGCCAGGATAGGCAGCCTTTGGGGCGGCTGGTCCATGGTGCAGCGGATCATCCTTGTGGGGATTGTGGTCGCGGTTATCGGCGGGGTTTTCGCGTTGATGAAGGTTTCATCGTCGCCTACATTGGTGCCGGTAATTAACAGACCCATCACGGATGAAGCCGCCCTTGACCGGATCGTGCTCAGGATACAACAGGAAGGGGTAGATGTCTCGGTTACTGCGGGTTTGGTGCAGGTGCCTGATGAAAGTATCGCCCGGCGTATGCGGGCAATTCTTATCAGGGAAGATCTTATGCCCACAGGGGTTGATCCCTGGCAGTTCCTGGACCGGGAACGCTGGACTCAAACCGACTTTGAGCGGAATGCGAATCTTCGCCTGGCCATCACCCAGGATATCAAAAACCTTATCAAGGCCATTGATGATGTGGATGATGCCAAAGTGGTTATCACATTTCCGGAGAAGGTACTTTTCAGCGCGGATCAAAAACCGGTAACCACAAGCGTAATCATTATTCCCAAACCGGGGAGCGATATTACCCAGGATCGCAAAAAGATCGAGGGGATTCAAAAGATACTCATTAAGGCCGTTACGGGTCTCACAAACGACAATATTACGATCACCGATCAGAGCGGAAATGTTCTTAACGACTTTGAAGGCAGGGCTGCTATGGACAGGCTTGCCCTCACCGAAAGGGAAAATAAATTCATCACGACTCAGGAAGCCAAATACCGGGCGAAAATTCTCAGTTCCCTGCAATCAATTTTCTCCGCCGACCGGGTTCGGGACCTCGATATCAAGTTCGAGATTGATATGTCCAAGAAGGCAATAGATACCGAAGAATTTTTCCCCATCACCATGAAACCCCGGACCCCGGGCCTTGCCTATGACGACTCCGTATTGGTTGAGTCTATTACACGCTCAAAGAGCACTTCCGATACCAAGTGGGAAGGTACGGGCTATAATCCTGAAGGCCCGGCAGGTGTTGAAGGCCAAACTCCCCCGGCTTTCAAGGATATGTCGAATCTCTACGGCAGGATGACTCAGGGAACTAATACCCAAAACGAGGAAATTAACCGCAAGGTTACGCAGGAAGAAAAGAGTCCTCAAATAGATCGCGTAACGGTTTCGGTTAATATCGACGGAAACTGGAAATGGAAGTACGATGAAAAGAAGAACCCGGTTATACTTGCTGACGGTACTATTGAGCGGGAGTATACCCCGGTACCGGCGGAGCAGCTCCGTTCTGCTCAGGCTTTGATACGGGATGCCATAGGCTATAATTCTGCCAGGGCAGATTCCGTTACGGTGCAAAATATTCCCTTTGACAGAACTTCGCAGTTCAAGGATGAGGACGCCGCATATTACCGGAAGAAGCAGATTCAAACAACCATTGTTGTGTTCCTTTCAGGTTTGACATTGCTGCTGGTTGCTTTTATACTTTTCAGGATGATTTCCCGGGAGAGGGAAAGGCGCAGGCGGCTTGCTGAGGAAGAGCGGGCCAGACGGGAACAGATGCTTCGGGAAAGCGCAATGGCCGAGGCCGAGCAGGAAGGGGTGGACGTATCCATCTCGGTGGAAGAGCGCACGCGGATGGAGCTTATGGAATCGGTCATCAATATGGCCAAGGAACATCCCGACGATTGTGCCCAGCTCATTAGAACCTGGCTCCTGGAGGATTAACAAATGGCAAAGTCAAGCGCAACGTCAGGCGGAGCCGGAGGCTCCAAAAAGAAAACCGGCAAGGAATATACCGGCCGCCAAAAAGCCGCTATATTTCTGGTTACCATCGGTTCGGAAGTATCCGCGGAGATATTCAAGTATCTTCGTGAAGATGAAATAGAAACCCTCACCTTTGAAATCGCCCGGCTGGAGACTATCGACTCCGAGCAGAAGGACGCCATTTTACAGGAGTTCCAGGAACTCATGATGGCGAACCAGTTCATCTCCACCGGCGGTATTGATTACGCCAGGGAGCTGCTGGAAAAATCCCTGGGCAGCCAGAAGGCCATCGACATCATCAACCGCCTTACTTCAAGCCTCCAGGTGCGGCCCTTCGATTTTATCCGCCGTACCGACCCGGCTCACCTCCTCAACTTTATTCAGCAGGAGCATCCCCAGACCATCGCCCTCATACTGGCCTATCTGGAACCCAACAAGGCTTCAATAATTTTGCAGAACCTGCCCCACGAGCTGCAGAGCGATGTGGCCCGGCGTATTGCCACAATGGACCGTACCAGCCCGGAAGTGTTACGCGAAGTTGAGCGGGTGCTTGAAAAGAAACTTTCAACCCTGTCCAGCGAAGATTACACCACTGCCGGCGGCGTTGAGAACATCGTTGAAATTCTCAACCTGGTTGACCGTGCCTCTGAAAAGCAGATTATCGAGCAATTGGAAGACGAAGATCCCGAACTTGCCGAAGAGATCAAGAAGCGTATGTTCGTGTTCGAAGACATCGTCATGCTGGACGACCGTGCCATTCAGAAAGTTATGCGGGAAGTGGACTCCCAGGAACTGGCAAAGGCCCTCAAGAGTGTGGATACCGAAGTGCAGGACAAGATTTTCAGAAACATGTCCAAGCGCGCCGCGAGTATGCTCAAGGAAGACATGGAGTACATGGGCCCGGTACGTCTCAAAGACGTGGAAGAAGCGCAGCAGAAGATCGTGTCTATTATCCGGCACCTGGAAGACACCGGCGAGATCGTCGTTGCCCGCTCAGGCGAGGACGAGCTTGTCGTATAACGAGGTTAAGTTATGGCTAAGGCAGTATTCAGACCGGGTGAGTTGACGGTACTCGCGGATAAGGTAGTTATTGAATCTCCCACTTCCTTTCCCGATCTTGCCCATTTTGCCCCTGTGGAAGAAGAGGTCGAGGCCCTGGATGATGTGGAGGAATACACAGGCCCCACGGCGGATGATCTGCGCCGGGAGGCCGAAGCTTTCAGGGTACAATGGGAAGAAGACCGGGAGGCGATGATGCGCGCCGCCAGGTCCCAGGCCGAGGGAATTGTGAAGGAAGCCGAGGAAGCGGCTTTTCAGGAAGTAAAGCGCAAGACCGACGAGGCCCAGTCCCTCAAGCGCAGCGCCCAGGATGAGGCGGAGCAGATTATCGCCGACGCCAAAGTCAAGGCCCAGGAAATTGAGAACGAATCCCGTCTGGCTTTTGAGGCCGAGCGCAAGGAGGCCGAAGACCGGGGCAGGGAAGCGGGCAGGGAGGCGGGGTACGCCGAAGGCAAGGCCGAAGTTGAGCGCCTTATACAGCGTACCCAGGTGGTGCTTGAGCGCGCCCAGGACAAGCGCTCCGAAATTCTCGCCGAGACCGAGCAGGAAATAATCGATTTGGTATTACTTATTTCCCGCAAGGTTATCAAAGTAATTTCAGATAACCAGCGCAATGTGATTATTTCCAATGTGGTACAGGCCTTACGCAAAGTTAAAGCCAAAGGTAATATCATTATCAGGGTGAACATGGCGGATGTAAAACTCGCCACCGAGCACATTAAGGATTTTATTCAGCTTGTTGAAGGCGCAAAGTCCATACAGGTGGTGGAAGATTCCACCGTGGATTCAGGGGGCTGTGTTATCGAGACCGACTTTGGCGAAATAGACGCCCGCATCTCCAGCCAGCTTTCAGAACTGGAATCCAAAATCCTTGAGATTTCTCCCATCAGGTCAAAGATAAAAGATGCCGGAGAGGTTCCGGCTTTGCCTGAAGGAACCTAGCGCCGAACGCACTATAAAGTTAGCAGGAGGGGCTTGCTTCATGAAAAGTACATTCGGAAAATATATCGAAACTGCATCGCGCATTGACACAATAAAATGTACCGGCAGAGTCTCCAAAGTGCAGGGTCTCCTTATCGAGAGCAGGGGGCCTTCGGCCATTATTGGTGAGATGTGCCGCATTGAAGCGCCCAGGGGCAGGGGGCTGATACGGGCCGAAGTGGTAGGGCTGCGGGACGAGACTGTCCAGCTTATGGCCTTTGAAGAAACCGACGGTATCGAGATAGGCAGCAGGGTTATAGCCCTGGGAAGCCGCCTTGAAGTGCCGGTATCCCGGAAACTCCTGGGCAGGGTGCTTGACGCCCTGGGCAATCCCGTTGACGGCAAGGGCGATATAGAGTCCGCCGTGCTCTACCCGGCGCTGGCAAATCCTCCTGACCCCCTCAAAAGGCGGCGCGTTACCGAGCGCATCACCACCGGGGTACGCGCCATTGATGGCCTTCTTGCCGTAGGCCGGGGACAGCGGCTGGGCATATTCGCCGGTTCCGGCGTTGGCAAGTCCACGCTTCTGGGCATGATTGCGCGTAACACCAGTGCGGATGTCAATGTGGTGGCCCTTATCGGCGAGCGGGGACGGGAAGTAAATGATTTTATCGAAAACGATCTGGGACCGGAGGGACTTGCCCGCAGCGTGCTGGTGGTAACTCCGTCAAACTCGCCGCCTTTGGCGCGTCTACGGGGCGCGTATGTGGCGACTGCGGTGGCGGAATTTTTCCGCGACCAGGGCCTTGATGTTATGCTGCTCTTTGACTCGGTAACCCGCTTTGCCAGAGCCCAGCGTGAAATTGGTCTTGCCTCGGGCGAGCCCCCGGCCACCAGGGGTTACACCCCCAGTATGTTCGACTCCATGCCCAAGCTCCTTGAACGGAGCGGCACTTCCGACAAGGGCAGCATTACCGGCTTTTACACGATACTCGTTGACGGCGACGACATGGACGAGCCTGTCTCGGATACGGTGCGGGGAATCCTTGACGGCCACATCGTGCTTTCCCGGCGGCTTGCCCAGGCCTATCACTATCCGGCGATTGACGTGTTACAGAGCATTTCCCGCCTTGCCCCGGCGGTTTCCGGCCCTTCGGTGAAAAAAGCCGCCGGTTCCATCCGCAAAACTATGGCGGTCTACGCCGAGGCCGAAGATCTCATCAACGTAGGCGCCTATCACCCTGGCTCCAACCCCGCCATTGACGCCGCCATTGCCAAACACGGCCCCATCGAGGACTTTCTGGTGCAGGCTGTGGACGACCGTTCTTCCCTGCAAACTACCATGGAAGCCATGTCCGCAATTTCCGACATCCCCATCCCGGGCGAAGAAATGGCCGACCGTCTCCCCCGTATGATGGACGAGACCCCGGTTCAGTGGGAATTATCTCCGAAAGAGGCGCCAAAAGCTGCCGCAAGAACCGCCGGCGCCGAAGATTCCGAGCGGGCACTCAACAGCGTCGCCTCGTTATTCGCTGACGCCGGGGCGGTGGTATGAAACGTTTTAACTTTGGTTTACAGAAAGTCCTGCAGTTGCGCAAGTACCGGGAAGAAGAAAGTAAAGTCGAACTTGGCCGGGCCATCAGTGTTCTTTCTGAAATTGAAAATCAAATTAAAGACATTGCGGTAAACCGCCACGAGGCAGCAAGGCAACTCTTTTCGCAAGTTGCGGAAACAGGCACCGTCGTAGACGATGGCACCAGTGGCGCCCTTTCCATGATAGCCTGGGATCATTACATCATACGCCTGGATCAGGAAGCAGAACACCTTGCCAAAGAAGCCGCCAAAGCTGAACTTGTGGTGGAGGAGAAGCGGGCGCTGTATCTGGAAGCGTCACGGGAACTCAAGGTTATGGAGAAGCTCAAAGAAAAGCGGGAAAAAGAATACCGCAAGGAAATGTTTGCCGTCCAGACTGCGGAGATGGATGATCTGTGGCAGGGGAAGCAATTAAGCTAAAAAATATCCGCCAGCGATTTTTCCCTCAAAGCCCCAAGCAGCACATCCTGAATTCTGCGCAATTCGCAATGTACGCCGCAGTATTTTTTCCCTGAGTTCATGGGGCACTGAAAGTCGTGCCCCAGACATTCGGAGAGAACGAGTTCTTCGTCTATGGCGCGGACTACATCAAAGAGGGTGATGTCCCTGGCAAGCCGGGTCAGGGTGTAACCGCCGTTGATACCGCGGAAACTTTGAACCAGGGCGGCTTTTTCAAGTTTTTTTAAAATCTTGTAGCCGTATTGCAGGGGTACCTGCTCGTTTTTGCAGATCGTCTGCACTGTTTTGCGGGTGTGGCCGTTAAGCTCCCTGAGTATTCGTATCGCGTAGTCGGTTTCTCTGGTAATAAACATCGTTAATACTTAAACTCGCTTTCCCCGATAAACTCCCGCAAAATACTGGTGCCAGGCACGTATTGGGGCGGAATGGGGGCGAAGTTTTCAAGGAACGAGAGGAGACGCACCGCTTCGGCGTATTCCCACTGGCCGGGCTTGACTGCCCGCAGCAGGGGGTCGGCGTAGTATTTGAGCACCGAAAGCTCATAGTCCAGGGCGGAGTTAAAGGCGGCATCGGCGTTATTCTGAAAGGGGAAGATGTGTTTGCGCTCACCTGATTGCACACTGGGCCACATTTTGATGGTACCGGCGGCGTCCTTGCCCCTGAACTGATAGTCCCGGACCATGCGCCGCAAAAGCCGGTTGTCGCTGGTAGGGATGCGGTTATGATCGTCAAGATTGAGCTGGGTAAGGGCCGAGACATAGACTTTGAATTTCGTGTCACTGTCTATGCTGGGGGTAAGGGCATCGTTGAGGCCGTGTATGCCTTCCACAATGAGTACGGTCCGCCGGTCAAGGCGTATCTTTTTGCCGCCACTTTCCTTGCGTCTGCCGCTTTTAAAATCAAAGACCGGCAGGGTTACTTCCTCTCCCCGGAACAGGGTCAGAAGCTGCTCGTTAAAGAAAGGCACGTCCAGGGCTTCAAGACACTCAAAGTCGGGATCGCCTTTTTCGTCTTTGGGAGTCCGGTCGGTGCCCACATAGTAATCGTCCAGGCCGATGGCAATGGGTTTGATTCCCATCACCATGAGTTCAATCGAAAGTTTTTTGGCGCTGGTGGTTTTGCCCGAACTTGAGGGGCCGGCAATGAGCACCACCTTGACGGCATCCCGTTTCTCGTAGATACGCTCCGCGATTTCCGCCATCTTGCGGGCCTGGTGTGCCTCGGCGATTCTGATATAGTCCTTAACGGTTCTGGCGGCGACCAGGGAGTTGAGTTCCCCCACTACCCGGACATTCACAATGCGTCCCCATTTTTTGTATTCGTTGTACACGTTAAAAATTTTGGGCTCGTCCACAAATGGGCCGATGCTCTTTCCCTTGCCTATGCCGGGGAAGCGGAGCAGGAAGCCTTCCTGATAGGGCATAAGTTCAAAGGCGGAGAGCAGACCCGTGCGGGCTACCAGGGGCTCAACGTAGATGTCGATATAGTCCTTACATTCGTTGACTTTGATCCTTGAGGTGCTGCGCTGATCCAGCAGCAGTACCGTATCGGTCTGCTTGTTTTTTTTGAATAACTCAAGGGCTTCCTCGTAAGCCAGGTACTTGAAGGTGATGGGGAGGTCTTCCTGTATCAGCGCCCGCATTTCTTTTGCCAGGGCGGTGATTTCCTGTTCCGTGGGCGCATTGCCGGAGCTGAAGGTGTAGTAGTAGCTGCTGCCCAGGGAGTGGCCCACATAGAGACTACGTTCGGGAAAGAGTTTCCGCGCTGCAATGGCGAGGAGAAAGGCCAGGGATCGGCGAAAGATCATGGCGCCTTCGGGGGAATCGAGGAGCACCGGCTCCAGCACGGAGTTTACCGCCAGTGGTGTTTTAAGGGGACGAATCTCGTTATTCACCCTGACTGCGGCAATGAGTTCCTCGGCAATGCCGAAACGCTCAACAAAGGTGTCAACCCTGGTACCGTAGGGGCAGCTTACTATTGCTCCTGTGGCGTCGCCATTTTTGGCGTCAGTGTTGCCTTTGGCAGCATTGCCATTTTTGGCGTCAGTGGCAAAACGAATCTGTAAGTCACCCATAAGCGCTCCTTATAAATCTCCCAAATAGCTCTGCATCAGATCAAGCTTGAGCTTGCGGAGTTTTTCAGTAATCGAAACTTTGTACCCGTGAGGGTTCAGCAGCCGCTTGTAGGTGGAGTCAAAGCGCTCCAGATCCTGCGCGGCATGTATCCTGATTTCAGCTAACGAGGGAAGGGGAGCGCAGACCGCCCCGTTTTCAAGCCGTTTTTTTAACAGCGCCTCAACGCCGCCCTCGATAACATGGGCAAAATGGCGGTAGTCCGCCGAGGGGTGCCAGAACGAGTAGCGGCCGCCGTTTGCGGGTTTGTCCGAATCATCGGGAGCGTCAATACCGAGCACATCGGCCACCGCCGCGCCCCGGCTGTCCGTTATGCGCCATAACTGCTTGACGCCGGGGGTGGTTGTTTTTTCAGGGTTATCTGAAAATTTCATCGAAGGGATCATCGTGCCCCGGGTATCGCAGCGGGCGGCAAGTTTGTACACTCCGGTAAAGGCGGCGTCCCTGTCGCCGGTTACCATCTTGGTACCCACTCCCCAGGTATTGACCGGCGCGCCGGCTTTTACCAGAGTTTCTATTATCGATTCATCAAGATCGTTGGAAACGGTGATGGCCGCGTTTTGAAAACCCGCCTCGTCAAGTAAACGCCGCACTTCCACCGAAAGGTAGTGGATATCGCCAGAGTCAAGGCGCACGCCAAAATTTTTCCCCTGTTCAGCCAGTTTTTCCCCCGCCCTGATGGCGCTGTGGATGCCGCTTTTCAGGGTATCGTAGGTGTCGATGAGAAAAATAGTTCTGTCAGGGTAGAGTTCAGCGTAGGCGTCAAAGGCTTCTTCCTCGCTGGGGAAGGACATTACCCATGAGTGGGCCATGGTGCCCATTACCGGAATGCCGAAGACTTTTCCCGCCAGGGTGTTGGATGTCCCCATAGCGCCGCCTATGTAGGCCGCCCGGGAAGCGGACATTGCCCCGTCAGGCCCCTGTGCCCGGCGCAGGCCGAACTCCATGACCTGGCCTTTCCCCGAAGCGAGCCAGACCCGGCAGGTCTTGGTGGCGATGAGACTCTGAAAATTGATAACATTGAGAAGCATTCCTTCGATGAGCTGGCACTCGATAAGCCCCCCCTCAACCCTGATAAGCGGCTCATGGGGAAAGACCAAACTTCCTTCGTCTACTGCCCAGAGGGAGCCCTTAAAACGAAAATCTTTAAGGTAATCGGTAAAAGAATCTTCAAACATACCCAGGCTTTTTAGATAGGCGATGTCGGATTCCGAAAAGGAAAATTCCTTGAGTTTTTCCAGCAGGGTACCGAGACCCGCGAAAATCGCGTAACCGCCGTAAAAGGGCAGTCTGCGGAAGAACATTTCGAACACTGCCTGCTCGTTTTTGTTTCGTTTCCAGTAGCCCTGTGTCATAGTGAGGGAATAAAAATCGGTGAACAGGGCGGAACTGCCCGCAGGGGAGTCCAATGCGGCAGTGTCCATCAGCGCAGTTCCTTTATGAGTTCCGCCGAAGTTGCAAAGCCAATTTCCGCTGCCTGCATTTCTTCAATTGCCTTTTCCACCGAGCCTGCGGGATAGCCCACGCCGCGAACCGCGTCGCTTGCGACAATGGTGTTAAAGCCCAGGCGTTTGGCGTCCAGGGCGCTGTAAAATACGCAGTAGTCGGTGGCAAGCCCGCCCAGGACAATAGTGTCTATGCCCAGGCCGCGTATCCAGGGCGCAAGGCCGGTGGGGGTTTCGCGGTCGTTTTCAAAAAAAGCCGAGTAGGAGTCCAGTTCTTTGCGAAAGCCCTTGCGGACTATGAGACTCACCGGCTTCAGGTCGAGTTTATCATGAAAAGCCGCGCCCCATTTGCCCTGTACGCAGTGATCCATCCATAATACCTGGCCCTTGACCGCCGCAAAATCGATTATATCGCCGGGCTTTTTTCCGTTATGTGACGATGCAAAGGAAACGTGCTCCGCAGGATGCCAGTCCTGGGTAGCGGCGACCCGGCCCCCGGCAGCGACGAACGCAGCGGCAAGGGCGTTCAGCGGGGCGATTACTTCATCGCCGTTTTGCACCGCCAGGGCGCCGTCTGCGGTTTTTTCTCCCGATACAAGGGTATAGGCGGGGCAGAAATCGTTCTGCACGTCAATTGCAAGGAGCAGGGTTTTTGCGGCGTGCATCATTCGCTGAATACCCCGATCTTCCTGAATTTCGCGTAACGTTTGTCAGGCAGGGTTTCGGGATCCTCGGCCCGGAGCCGGTTAACGGCTCCGCGGAGCCAGCCGGCGATATTTGACGCAGTGAACTCGATATTTTTGGCGGCGCCGCCTTCGCTTTCGGCGATAATTTTGTCGCAAATGCCAAAGGCGTGGAGATCATCGGCGGTAATTTTCATCAGTTCAGCCGCTTCTTTTTCCCTGGCGCCGTCTTTCCAGAGTATGGAGGCGAATCCCTTGGGAGAGATCACCGAATAGAGGGCGTTCTCCAGCATGGCAAGCTCGTCGCATACGCCCAGTGCCAGTGCGCCGCCTGAGCCGCCTTCGCCCAGGACAATTGAAATTACCGGCGTTTTGAGCATCATAAATTCCTGGAGATTGCGGGCAATAGCCTCGCCCTGTCCCCGCTCTTCGGCGCCTACGCCGCAGAATGCCCCTGGCGTGTCGATAAAACAAATCACGGGGCGGCGGAATTTTTCCGCCTGCTTCGCAAGCCGCAGGGCTTTGCGGTAGCCCTCGGGGTGGGGCATGGAGAAATTCACCCGCTTGAGTTCTTCAATATCCCTGCCCCGCACCTGGGCGAGTACAGTGAGGGGAATGTCGTCTAACAGACAGATGCCGCCCAAAATGGCGGGATCATCGCTAAAGAAGCGGTCGCCGTGGAACTCGGTAAAGTCTTTGAAAATGAGCGGTATGTAGTCGCGTATGGTGGGGCGTCCCAGATTTTTAAGCAGATCCAGGCGCTGGGCTATGCTGAGTTTTGCCATCACATACCTCCTTCTGCGGCGTTTTTGTAACCGTGCAGGCGTATGATCCTCGCCAGGGTGGCAGGCAAATCCCGCCGGTGGACTATCATGTCGGCGAAACCGTGGTCATAGACAAATTCGGCGGACTGGAATTTTTCCGGCAGCGTATAGCCTATGGTGTCCTGAATAACCCGCTTGCCGGCGAAGCCGATAAGCACCCCCGGCTCGGCGATGATAATGTCGCCTAACGAGGCAAACGAGGCGGTAACGCCGCCGGTGGTGGGGTCAGCCATCACGCTGATGTACAACTGCCCCGCCCTGTTGTGCCTGGCGACCGCGCCGGAAGTCTTTGCCATCTGCATAAGGGAGAAAATCCCCTCCTGCATACGCGCTCCGCCTGAGGCGGTAAAGATGATCACCGGCAGTTTGTTCGCGCTGCCATACTCAAAAGCTCTGGTGATTTTTTCGCCCACTACGCTGCCCATGCTGGCCATCATAAAGTGGCTGTCCATGACACAGATAACCGCAGGGTATCCCTGAATGAGACAGCGGCCGCTTATCAGCGCCTCCCGGACGCCGCAATTTTCCCGGGCTTCCTGTACCTTATCTTCGTATCCGGGGAAACCGATGGGGTTTTTCGATTCCATTGCTGAATCGAACTCGCTAAAACTCCCCTCATCTGCCGTAATTTTAAGCCGCTGGCGCCAGTCAAGCCTGCTGTGGTAACCGCAGTGCTCGCAGACCCAGAGACCCTGTTCAAAATCGGCACCAGGGATGGGGGTTTGACATTGAGGGCAGGTATAATTAGCCATATGTAATGATTGTAGCGTTTTTCAAAATAAAGGGGAAGGGTAATAGCAGGTACATAAGGATAAACGGCTTCGGGACAATGTCCCTAAGCCGTTTTACTCTTTAATCATCAAAAAAATCAAGGCGCTGAGATTGCCCCCGATGGAGTATACCCACCGCTGACCCAGGAACCGATCCAACGGTCATTGCCGTAGAAATCCGTTGCAGGGAAATTCTCCAGATTTACCGGTACCTGCCTCAGATTATTTAACTCGGCGGAAAGCGGTCTAAAGTTAGTGGTGTTTATCGGTATAATAGATAGCTGCACATCCGTAGGAGTAAAGGTAAAACCGCTGCCTAAAGCAGCATCGGTACCGGACGCCTTGTCCGATACATTGTACCCACCGGAGCTTACTGTCCCGTTGCCAACAATATACACCACATTATCACCAGAATTCCCAGTATTCCCCCAGAAGATATTCCCCTTTAAGATAATTGTAGAATAATATTCGTTACCTATCACCCCGCCTCTATAACCGGAAGTATTACCGTAGAAGGTACAGCCGTTTACAGTAAGTGTTCCCGAATTGAATATCGCCCCGCCTGACGAAGTAGAAGTCGATAACGTTGTCGAATTGCCGCTAAAAATGCAGGATTCAAGAGTAAGATTCCCCAAAGCATTTGTAACCGCTCCGCCGCGTCCGGTTGCTTTGCCATCCTTAAAATGGATACGCCGTATGGTTACATTAGCGGAACTGCTGCTCAGTATTTGAGAACCATTACTTACTGGAGTAATACCGCTCCCCAAAAGGATAACCCCATTTCCCCCTTCTATGGTAAGGGGCCTTGTTGAGGTTCCGGTATCTATCTCCAGCCGACTCGTCAGGTTTATCTGGCTTATACCGGCAGCAAAGACGATATGCTCATAGTTTTGAGCATTTTCCAAAGCTTCCCGCAGGCTTCCTGCGCCGGCATTACTGGAAGTACTTACAAGCTTTCCAAAGATAGCCTGTACATCCTTATGGCCATTCATAGTAAGGGTTAGCTGAGTGGGAACAGCCTGCTGGGGCTGGCGTATCCCGTTTACTTCCCAATATGCAAAACCAAAACCCGATCCAGGTACAGCTGTCAGTGTTACACTGCCGGAAGCCATGCCATCGGTATTCACACCGGGTACGTTTATAGTTCCATTTCCCGATGGACGACAATCCAGATAATACCCTGTCCCTGCGGCCTGGGTCTGCACCGCCCCTGCGGCAACTGGATCAGAACCAATAGCTGTACCATAGAAATCGTATGCAGGATAGTCTGTAGGCTTTGAACTTACCTTACTTATGGCAGCGCTCCCCGAAAGGAGTCTAAAGCTGACCGGGGTAATGGGAACAACAGAAGCCTGTCGATCCCCTGATTTAAAGGTAAAGCCGCTGCCTAGAGCAGCGTCGGTACCGGACGCCTTGTCCGATACATTATAATTCCCGGAAGTTACCGTCCCTTCGGCGGAGTATACCACATTACCACTATTAGTTGCAGTATTCCCCCAGAAGATATTGCCTGTCAGGGTAAGTATACCGGTAAGGGAACTGCTGTATATCGCCCCGCCTCTATAAGCAGTGGTATTATTGTAAAAGGTACAGCCGGTTACAGTAAGGTTATTGCCGTTATATATCGCTCCGCCATATGCAGTAGCAGACGTTGTCCTGTTGCCACTAAAGATGCAGGATTCAAGAATAAGGTTCCCCACCCAATTATTAATGGCTCCCCCCCTGGTGTTTGCCGTACCATCTTTGAAATGGATACGCCGTATGGTTATAACGTAATTGCTGCCGATATACAGTATTTGGGATTCATCGCTTACCGGTGTAATGCCGCTCCCCGAAAGGGTAATCCCATTCCCCTCTATAATACGTGTGCTGCCAATTTGCAGGCGGCTCTCCAGGTTGATCGTTTCCCCGCTTAAGCTGGGATCAAAGATGACATACCTGGAATTTTGCGGAGTGTTCAAAGCTTCCCGGAAGCTTCCTGGGCCGCTGTCATTGGTATTGATTACCAGCCTGCCAAAGACCCCCCGTACTTCCTTATTATCATTCATAGCAAAGACAAGTTGAGTGGGGTTAGTCTGCTGGGGCTGACGTATCCCGTTTACTTCCCAGAATGCAAGACCAAAACCGGATTCAGGCACAGCGTTGAGTGTTACACTGCCGCCTGCAGTCATGCCCTCAGCGTCCACAGTACCGGAAATTACACTTATAGTCCCATTACCCGAAGGACCATAATCCAAATACCACCCCACAGCCGGAGTCTGCATCGCCCCTGCGGCAGCTGGAGCGCTTATAGTCGTCCCATAGAAATCATAGGATGGATAGTCATAAGGCTTTGGGTTTACCCTGCCGATGGCAAGTCTTCCGGTAAGAGGCCTAAGGCTGACCGGGTTAATGGGAATAACAGGAGTCTGCACATCCCCAGAAGTAAAGTAAAAGCCGCTGCCTATTAGAGGGTTATTTTGTTCATACCAGGACGGTTGGTCCGAAACATTGAAGCCCCCGGAATTTTGGGTCCCATTGGGGTACACTACATGAAAACCACCATTCCCATTATTTCTATTCCCCCAGAAGATATTCCCTTTTAAGGCAAGTGTTCCCGCATTGTATATTGCCCCGCCATAAGTACTGGAAATATTACGGTAAAAAGTACAACCGGTCACATTAAGTGTTCCGCTGCGATTGTTTATTGCCCCGCCACCCCCACTAGAAGAGGTTGTTACCGAATTGCCGCTAAAGATACAGGATTCAAGCGTAAGAACCCCCATATTTTTATAGATTGCGGCGCCCCCACTGTCATAGGTAGTAGTCTTACCATCCTTAAAATGGACACGCCGTATAGTTACATTGGGGGAACTGACATACAATATCTGGGAATTATCCCCATCTGGAATAGCGCTCCCCAGAAGGGTAATACCATCCCCCTCTATGGTAAGGTTCCCTGTAGTAGTTATTGACAGGCGGCTCTGCAGGTTGATCGTCTGCCCGCTTACGCTGGGAGCAAAGATGATAAGCTCAGAATTTTGGGCAGTACTTAAAGCGTCCCGGAAGCTTCCTGGGCCGCTGTCATTGGTATTGCTTACCAGCCTGCCAAAGACAGCCCGTATATCCTTATGGCCATCCATGGTAAGGACAAGCGGACCGGCAGGCTGACGGCTCCCGTTTACACTCCAGTATGCTAGACCAAAACCGGATTCAGGCTCAACATTCAATGTTACACTGCTGCTTGTAGTCATGCCATCGGCATCTACAGTACCGGAACTTACGATTAAAGTCTCATTACCCCATGGACTATAATTTAAATAATACCCTGCGGCCTGAGTCTGTACCGCCCCAGAGTTAAGAGGAGCATTCCCTATGGGTTCCCCGTAAAAATCATAGGCTGGATAGTCCGCAGGTTTTGAGATTACATTACCAATTGCATGTCTCCCTTGAAGCGGCTTAAAGCTGACAGAGTTAATAGGAAGAGCACTGGTACGTACGTCCCCGGAGGCAAGTGTAAAGCCGTTGTCGGTTGTATCCAAAATATTGTAGTTCCCGGAACTTACCGTTCCGCCTTGGTATACAATATTATAAGAAGCAGCCGCAACGTTCTCCCGAAAGATATTCCCCGTTACGGTAAGTGTTCCGGAGGTATTGTATATCGCCCCACCATAAGCACCGGAAGTATTTCCGTAAAAGGTACAGCCTGTTACAGTAAGTGTTCCCGCATTGTATATTGCCCCGCCGCCCTCGGAAGCAGCGGTCGTTGAATTCCCGCTAAGAATACAGGATTCAAGTTTAAGAACACCGGCAGAATTATAGATGGCGCCACCATTATTGGTTGCCTTACCATTTTTAAAATGAATACGCCGTATGGTTATATTACCGGAACTATTGCTGGTATACAGTATCTGGGAACTGGCGCCCGGCGTAATGCCGCTCCCCAAAAGGATAATCCCATTCCCTTCTATAACGAGTGTTTTTGTAGTATTTATTGACAGGCGGCTCGTCAAACTGATCGTTTGTCCGCTTAAGAGAGGATCAATGATGATAAGCTCATAATTTTGGGCATTGGTTAAAGCTTCCCGCAAGCTTCCTGCGCCAGTGTTACTGGAAGTGCTTACCAGCTTTCCAAAGATAGCCCGTACATCCTTATGGCCATTCATGGTAAGGACAAGCTGAGTGGGAACAGCCTGCTGAGACTGGCGTATCCCGTTTACTTCCCAGTATGCTAAAACAAAACCGGATACGGGTTCCGCGTTCAGTGTTACACTGCTGCCGCTTGCTGCCATACCATCGGCGTCCACCGTACCGGAACCCAAGCTAATAGTTCCATTACCCAATGGATGATAACCAATATAATACCCCACAGCCGGAGTCTGTACTGCCCCGGCAGCAACAGGCGCTGCACTTATGAGTTCTCCATAAAAATCAAAGGCAGGATAGCCCGCAGGCTTTGTGCTTACCTTATTGATGGCAGCGCTTCCCACAAGGGGCTTAAAGCTAACCGGGGTAATAGGGATAACAGCAGGCTGCACATCTCCGGCGGCAAAGGTAAAGCCGCTGCCACCAGCAGTATCGGTACCATCGGCCCGGTCCGAAACATTGTACCCTCCAGAACTTACCGTCCCACCGGACCGATACACCACATTACCACCATTAGTTGCAGTATTCCCCCAGAAAATATTCCCTGTTAGGGTAAGTGTACCAGCAGAAGTATATATCGCCCCGCCCATATAAGTGGTAGTATTGCCATAGAAGGTACAGCCTATCACAGTAAGTGTTTGTGTTCCAGCGCTGTATATTGCCCCGCCGCCCCCGGAAGCAGCGGTCGTTGAATTCCCGCTAAGGATGCAGGATTCAAGAGTAAGATTCCCTGCGTATTTATAGATAGCGCCGCCATTGCTCGTTGCCTTGCCATTTGTAAAATGGATACGTCGTACGGTTATATTAGCGGAACTGTTGCTGATATACAGTATCTGGGAACTAGCGCCCGGCGTAATGCCGCTCCCCGAAAGGGTAACCCCGTTTCCCTCTATGGTAAGGGTTTTAGCCGTACTTATTTCCAGGCGGCTCTGCAGATTGATAACGCTGCCCGGCTCCAGATCCACCAGTATGGTATTTCCCGAAGTCGCATCGGCCAAAGCCTGGCGGAGACTGCCGGTGCCGGCATTATTGGTATTGGTAACACGGAGGACTGCAAAATCCGCCGCCGTAAAGGCGTATGGCGCTTCGTCAGTTCCCATAGTGGTAGTATGCTCTTTATAGATATGCATCACTTCCCGCTTCCCCGTCTGCCTTACCCCGTTATCCAGGCTAATAAAAATCCGGTAGTACCCTGCGGCCAGGGTCATGGAACCGGGATTAGCGGTAGTCGTATGGTTGCTGCTTTCAAGATAGATCGTCTGCGAGCTTCCCGCCGAATAGGGTTCTATGGTTATGGAAAGTTCCTGCACATCCTCAGGATAGCTGAAATTCCAGGTAAAAGCGCCGTTTCCCTCGTTTGCGATGGAGGACAGAACTACCGATACATTAGTGGTTCCGCCGTTGGAAACGGTAAGAGTATTATTCCCCCTGGCAGCGGACGTGTAGGATTCCGCCCCATCGGAAATAGAGGCCGTTATATCCAGCCTCCAGGATCCCACCGGAAGAATTATCTGGGTATTCTTTATCCAGTTATTTACCAGGATCGGGTCTCTCCCGTCGGCGCTAAACACAAGATCATAGCGGATATAATCCGCCTCGTCTAAATTTTCAGGCAGCAGGGTACGGGCGTTTGGGGGCTCGCCGTTCAGCAGAATCAACACCCTGCCCGTTTCATCTCCGGGCTTCGCCGTATGGGTCGTCTCGAAAGTATTGTCGCAGCTCCAAAAAAGAGAAATCACCGACAATAAAAGTACCGTATATAAGGGGGTTCGGTTTTTCATATTCACTCCTAATACACCACGTTAAAATTAATCGTCTTTGAATACGGTACATCGTCCTTCAAAACCTCGACCGTAATCCAATATTGCCCCCCGACATCATAATCTGCGGAGTTCAGGGTATAGGAACTGGTAGCAGACACGGAGGTATTACTATTTCCAATAAACCACTGGATATCCGCATAACCTATTCCGGTAAAGGAAAGGGTTACAGTGTTGGGAGTAAGAACTTTGTGAATCGTCTGTACCGGGAAGGTAAAACTTACATCCGCTATTTGTTCAAAGCTAATACTGATATTCGAGGTTCCCCCGAATGTGGCCGGGAAGGTAATGGTTACCACGCTGCTGTTAACGGAATTGGTTATTGTTGTTGCCCCGGTATGGCTAAAATAGTTTTCCGCCACACCGGTAAAGGTGTAGTCGGTTTTTGCAGTTAAAGTAACAATTGCCTTATATATGGTAAGAGGCGCAAATTTACCGCTTACTGTGGTCGTTCCATCGCTTTCTTTCCATTGGATAGTTCCCATATATTGAGACTCATTAATCGTGGTACTGTTCGGAACCGTTCCGGTAACAGGAACTGTTATCAGGGAAGTCAAATCCCGGTCATTCACGATAATGGGCACCGTAGCCGGAAAGCTAATGGTTACTATACCGCTGTCGGCATTATTTCCTACTGTTGTTGCCCCGGTATGGCTAAAATAGTTTTCCGCCACACCGGTAAAGGTGTAGCCGGTTTTTGCAGTTAAGGTAACAATTGCCTTATATACGGTAAGAGATGCAAATTTACCGCTTACCGTGGTCGTTCCATCGCTTTCTTTCCATTGGATAGTTCCCATATATTGAGACTCATTAATCGCGGTGCTATTCGGAACCGCTCCGGTGACAGGAACCGTTATCAGGGAAGTCAAATCCCAGGTGTTCACTATCATGGGCGCTATGGTAAAGGATGCCGCTGCGCTCGTGCTGCCCTGGTAGTTGGTTGTTTCGCTTACAGTCGCCTTCACCCAATAGGTTCCGGGACTTGTCGGAACCGTCGAGCTATACCCGCCATTTTCCGCAGTGGAATAGGTGAACAATACCGTACCACCCCCCGGATTTGTGCCGGTATACACCGGACTGGGAACAGCCGGCAAGACAAGCGATGCTATCGACACGGACGGGTAGATTGACACCTTGGTGATAGTAACTGTTGGGTTATTTGTGACACCCACCGGCGGGGTGTAATTGCCTGAATCGGTGCCTGACAGGCTTATACTGCCAATGGCAACAGGCTTGTTGGTACCCGCATCGGCGTTATCCACCGTACCCGCCGCTGTCAGAGTAATTACATCGCTACCGACCCTGTTTGTTGGGGTGATGGTTACCCCAATCACATTTGAGCCATTATATTCGCGGTTGACCGCCGTCGCCGTGGCGGTGAGGGTTAGCTTATCCACGGTCAGACTGAAAGTCTGCGAGGAATTGGGACTTATGCCATTCGCCGCAGTAATCGTGAAACTGTGCGGTCCTGCGGCGGTTGTCCCCGCAATCGTGATAAGTCCGGTTGAACTGTTAATCGACACACCGGCGGGCTGGCCGCTCAAAGAATAGCTTATCGGTGCGGTTCCGGTGACCGTAACCTGGTGCGTCCCGTCAGTGCCATAGGTAACGGCCTTATTGCCTGTCGAGGAAATAACCGGTGCAATCGGCACACTGGTCACAGTCAGGGTGAAGCCCTGGCCAAGACTGCCTGCGACGTTCGCCGCCCCTATTGTAAAGCTGTACTCCCCTACGGCGATCGTCCCTGCAATCGTGATAAGCCCGGTTGAGCTGCTAATCGACACACCGGTGGGCTGGCCGCTCAAAGAGTATGTTATCGGTGCGGTACCGGTTGTGGTTACCTGGAAAGTCCCGCCGGTACCGCTTACAACAGCGGCGGTACTTGCCGAGGTGATGGATGGCACGACCAAGGGGGCAGTCACAGTCAGGGTGAAACCCTGTAGGGCGTCGGGGAGCGTGCCGTTCGCCGCCCCTATTGTAAAGCTGTACTCCCCTACGGCGATTGTCCCTGCAATCGTAATAAGCCCGGTTGAGCTGCTAATCGACACACCGGTGGGCTGTCCGCTTAAGGAGTACGTTATCGGCATCGTACCGGTTGCGGTTACCTGGAAAGTCCCGCCGGTACCGCTTACAACAGCGGCGGTACTTGCCGAGGTGATGGATGGCGCGACCAAGGGGGCAGTCACGGTCAGGGCGAAACTCTGTATGGCGTCGGGGAGCGTGCCGTTCACCGCCGTTATCGTGAAGTAGTACACTCCTGCGGTGGTCGTCCCCGCAATGGTGATAAGCCCGGTTGAGCTGCTAATCGACACACCGGTGGGCTGGCCGCCCAAAAAGTATGTTATCGGTGCGGTACCGGTTGCGGTTACCTGGAAAGTCCCACCGGTACCGCTTACAACGGTGGTGGCACTTGCCGAGGTGATGGATGGCGCGGCCAAAGCAGCGGTCACCGTCAGTATGAAACTCTGTGTGGTGTAGGGGAGTGTGCCGTTCGTTGCCGTTATCGTGAAGTGGTGCTCGCCTACGGCGGTTGTCCCCGCAATGGTGATAAGCCCGGTTGAGCTGCTAATCGACACACCGGTGGGCTGTCCGATTAAGGAGTACGTTATTGGCATCGTACCGGTTGCGATTACCTGGAAGGTCCCGCCGACGCCGTTTACAACGGTGGTGTTATTTACCGAGATGATAGATGGCGCTCCCGATGAGACACCCGAATCCTGCACAGTCAGGGTGAAACCCTGTGTGGCATTTGGGAGCGTGGCATCAAGAAACGTGCCATTCACCGCCGTTATTGTGAAGTAGTGCACTCCCACAGGGGTCGTCCCCGCAATGCTGATAAGCCCGGTTGAACTGTTAATCATCACACCGATGGGGTGTCCAATTAAGGAGTATATTATCGGTGTCGTACCGGTTGCGGTTACCTGGAAGGTCCCACCGACGCCGCTTACAACGGTGGTGCTGTTTGCCGAGGTGATGGCAAGCGCATCCGCACTATTAACCGTTACCGTAAAGTTTAAGGTTTTCCCGCCTACCGTGATGGTGAGGTACTTGATCCCAGGGGTACTGCTGTTAAATCCGGAGATATTTGCAGCTGTAACGGTTACAGGCTTGGTAATTTGATCCGAATAGGTTCCGGTAACCACGAGACCTGTCAGGTCCAGGGTATCGCCGATGTTATAGACCATCTTGAAGGGCAGCCTGCTTATCTCGATGGATAGCAGGGTCGGCGTGTTGTCGTTATCGCCGCCAGTTGGGTTAGAGCAGCCGGGAAAAACCAGGGCTAATACTCCCGCCAGTATGAGTACCATCGTGACCGTCATCATCACTCTACTTCTCTTCATTGTGAAGCTCCTTCCAACTGGTTTCCCTATTTTTCACGCATAAACATAAAAACACATCCCAAAATTCGCCCCAATAATCTCACAAAGTGAGTTATTTCTGGTGAGTATATTTGTTGTTTTGTTGAAAATTTCGTTAGATAATATGGGGGGGGGGGGGGGGGGTAAAAATAAAACAATTTTAAAATTTACAATTTTTTTTTTTTCCCTTTAAATTAATCCCCCCCCCCCCCCCCCATATATATTCTGACAAAACAACACCGTTTTTCCCGTTTGTTTCTTTACGAAAATTCTGTTTGTTACCCCAAAAGTATGGGGAAAATGCCCAAAAACGCACATTTTTAGCCAAATATCCTCTATAAAAATATGGCCGGCATATGGCCAAAAGGAGTTTTATTATGATGAAACGGAATCTTTTTTTGGGGGCCGTGATAGTCGTCGCGGCGGTATTGGGCTTTATTGGCTGCCCTTCGCCCACGCCGAGCGTCAATCCGGGCTATACCATTACCTATCACCTGGACGGCGGAACGAACCCCACCGGGGCGCCCGTCAGCTACACCACTGCGAGCGCGGTTACCCTGCCAATACCCACCAAGACCGGCTTCGGCTTCGGCGGCTGGTATACGAACAGCAGTTTAAGCGGTACAGCGGTAACGCAGATTGCGGCGGGCAGCACCGGCGCAAAAGAGTTCTGGGCAAAGTGGGAAGGGCCCACTTCCCTCAACGTTACTATAGGCTTTGGCTACGGGCAAATCACCGTGAACGGCGCAAGCGGCAGCCTGGTACTGTCCAAAACCGGGACGCAGGGCAGACCCACGTCAATAACCTTCTCGGTAGATGCCGAAGCGGGGTATAGCGCCGTAAAATGGTATGTGGACGGCAGCACAGCCGCAGCCGGCACGGACGGCAGCCTTACCTTGCAGGCAAGCGGCCTTGCCACACAGGGACATTCGGTAACGTTTACCGGCTGGAAGGGGGGAATGTTCTATTCCTCCGAGCCTATACCTTTCACGGTGCTGGATTAAGGAGGATATGATGAATTGCATGAAAACAATACGGGCCAGTACGTCCCACATACTCGGTATGTTGGGAGCGCTGCTGATACTTGCGGGCTGTTCCAATCCCTTTAATGTTCCATCTGCAAAAGTTAATGTCCCAACGGGGAATGTAACTATCGAGATAAACGGCGTTGGCAGCGCCGGGAACTCAGGCGATGGAAGTACCCGGACGGTGCATCCTGATATGTCCGGTCTGACCTACGAGCTGAGTTTTGAAGGTCCGGTAATGGTTGCAAATATTGCCATCACCGGGGGAAGCGCGAATGTCTCGCTGCAGCAGGGATCCTGGACCATTACCGCCGCCGCCAGAAACGGCGCGGCGTCCGTGGCGAGCGGCAGTTGGACCGGCGTAGTGGGCAGCGATCCGGTAAACGTGCCGATCACCCTGGCGCCGGTAACCGGCACAGACATGACCGGTACGCTAAGCTATACAATTAACGGCCTTGCCAACGCGCAAACCGCCACATTAAGCTTGATGCATTTTACCAGTGCGGAAACAGAAGGCACGGCAATAGACCTGAACGGCGAAGCAGCCGGAACCGCGAGAAACCTGCAGGACATCGGCGCTGACCAGGATAATCTATCCCTGGCTGCGGGAATGTACCTGCTGAATGTGCAGTTGGTTGACTCAAGCGGTAAGGTGGCCGGCAAGACCGAGGCGGTACATATCTACACCGGGCTTTCCACGGCAGTATCATACGGCTTTAGCAGCTTCGACTTTCAGGCAGTGATTCCGCTTACAGCCGACACCTGGGCCAATGGCAGCCTTGCCGCAGACGGGCAGGAGTGGTTCAGCTTTACCGCGACTGCGGCCACCCAGTATATACATGTCACATTCGGCACGCTGACAGACCTGTATGTGCAACTGTATGACAGCGCCGGTGCTGCGGTTGGAAGCCAGACATTTATGGGTAACACCGGCGCCCTGTTCACCACCCGAACAGTAACAAGCGGCAATGTGTACTATGTACGGGTAACGCCGTATTCCAGTTCATATACCGGCACGTACCAGATAGCGTTCAATAGCGGCTTTTTGCCGCCCGGTACAACGCCAACGACGCTTACTGCCGACACCTGGGCCAATGGCAGCCTTGCCACAGACGGGCAGGAGTGGTTCAGCTTTACCGCGACCGCGGCCACCCAGTATATACATGTCACATTCGGCACGCTGACAGACCTGTATGTGCAACTGTATGACAGCGCCGGTGCTGCGGTTGGAAGCCAGACAAACTTGTATGGCAGCGCCCTGTTCACCTCCCGAACGGTAACGAGCGGCAATGTGTACTATGTACGGGTAACGCCGTATTCCAGTTCATATACCGGCACGTACCAGATAATGTTCAGCGGCGGTTTTCTGCCGCCCGGTGCAACACCAACGACGCTTTCGGCCGACACCTGGGCCAATGGTAGCCTTGTATCTGGCGGACAGGAGTGGTATAGCTTTACCGCGACCGCGGCCACCCAGTATATACACGCCGCGTTCGGCACGCTGGGTGCCCTGGTAGTACAACTGTATGACAGCGCCGGTGCTGCGGTTGGAGACCTGACACAGTTGAATGGCAGTAACCCGTTCACCACCCTGACGGTAACGAGCGGCAATGTGTACTATGTAAGGGTAACGACGGATTCCACATATACCGGCACGTACCAGCTAGCGTTCAACAGCGGTTTTCTGCCGCCCGGTGCAACACCAACGACGCTTACGGCCAACACCTGGGCCAATGGCAGCCTTGCCGCAGGCGGACAGGAGTGGTATAGCTTTACCGCGACCGCAGCCACCCAGTATATACACGCCACGTTCGGCACGCTGCCTAACCTGTATGTGCAACTGTATGACAGCGCCGGTGCTGCGGTTGGAAGCCGGACAAGCTTGAATGGCGGCAGCGCCCTGTCCACCTCCCGAACGGTAACGAGCGGCAATGTGTACTATGTAAGGGTAACGCAGTTTACATATACTACCGGTACGTACCAGATAGCGTTCAACAGCAGCTTTCCGCCACCCGGTACAACGCCAACGACGCTGACGGCCGACACCTGGGCCAATGGCAGCCTTGCCGCAGGCGGGCAGAAGTGGTATAGCTTTACCGCGACTGCAGCCACCCAGTATATACACGTCACGTTCGGTACGCTGACAGACCTGTATGTGCAACTGTATGACAGCGCCGGTGCTGCGGTTGGAGGCATGACAGAGTTGTCTTACAACATCATGTTCATCTCCCGAACGGTAACGAGCGGCAATGTGTACTATGTGAGGGTAAGGCCGTATTCCAGTTCATATTCAGGCACGTACCAGATAGCGTTCAGCGGCGGTTTTCTGCCGCCCGGTGCAACGCCAACGACGCTTACTGCCGACACCTGGGCCAATGGCAGCCTTGCCGCAGGCGGGCAGGAGTGGTATAGCTTTACCGCGACTGCGGCCACCCAGTATATACACGCCACGTTCGGCACGCTGACAGACCTGTTGGTGCAACTATATGACAGTGCCGGCGCTGCGGTTGGAAGCCAGACACGGTTGTCTAACTCCAGCGCCCCGGCCACCTCCCGAACGGTAACGAGCGGCAATGTGTACTATGTGAGGGTAATGTCGTATCCCACATATACCGGCACGTACCAGATAGCGTTCAACGCCTCAAGTACCAGCCCATAAGCAAAGTTATTTGTTGTTCACCGATTGCAGCCGCCCTCCGGGGCGGCTGTGTCAATTTTTAACCACAAGCTACCTCAGCCCCTTGACTCTTTCCCCATTTCAGGGTAGAAATGAACATTATTTTGTGAAAGCTGGAGAAGAAGATGTACGCGCTGGTTGAATTTAAGGGAAAACAGTACAAGGCTGAAAAGGGCGCCCTGCTCAAAGTCGATAAGATCGATGCCGAGCCTGGGGCAGCTATCGATATTGATTCGGTGCTTTTGGTGTCCGGGGACACGGTAACGGTGGGATCTCCCTATGTGCAGGGTGCGAAAGTGTCCGCCACAGTGGAATCTCATGGCAAAGGCGATAAAATCGTGGTTTTTAAGTACAAACCCAAGAAGGATTACCGCCGCAAGCAAGGGCATCGGCAGCAATTTTCGATTATCAAAATCGGGGAAATTGCGAACTGATAGAGATTGAGGCGGTCCTGGACCAGGAAGGTATCCTTAGAGCCTGTAAAGCCGCCGGTCATGCCGGGGCGGGAAAGAAGGGAACCGACATAGTCTGCGCCGCCGTTACGGTTCTGATGCGGAGCGCCCTCAGGGCTCTTTCCGGCAGGAAGGGCATTGTTATACGGGGCGAGGCGCCAGAGCCGGGTCTCCTGTGGCTGGAGGCCGATTATACCGCGGAGGGAAGGGAGTTCCTTTCCGCCGCCGGGGTATTTCTGACCGAGGGACTTGCGTCCATTGCGGAAGAATTCCCCGATTATTGCAAATTGATTATTCGTACCGAACGGAGGACTTAAATGGCACGGAAACGCGGCGGAAGCGGCGCCAAAAACGGACGGGATTCCAATCCCCAATATCTGGGCATCAAGGCATCGGGCGGTTCCCTTGTCAAGGCGGGTACCATTATCGCCCGTCAGCGGGGCACCAAAATCCACCCCGGAGCCAATGTGGGCTGCGGCGGCGATGACACCCTCTTTGCCAAGGCGGACGGCATTGTCAGCTTCCACCAGCGCAAAGGGCGCAAACTGGCTTCGGTGGTTGCGACCGCAGAATAGAGACGCGCCGGTAACAGCGAGTACCTCCTATTTTAATATGATAATTCCTTATACCATAACGATTTAGCGTTGCTGGTCGGTTTTACCTGAAATGATAAATTTCCGGGTGATAGCAGCAAAGGCCGTGCCGCTAATAGCGGTTTGTCTGTATTTGCCTTAAATCCGGTTTTCTGTTACTCTCAATATGTGCAGAAATTTGCTGATGAAGCGTTGATTGAGGTTTCCTCCGGTTCTGGCGGGAATGGCTGTGTGGCCTTTCGCCGGGAAAAGTATGTGCCCAAGGGCGGGCCTGCCGGAGGGGACGGGGGCAGGGGAGGCGCTGTGGTGTTTACCATACGCCGGAATCTGCGTACCCTGGCTCATTTGCGCTATGCCCATACGTTTAAGGCTGAAAACGGCCGTGACGGCGAAGGGGGAGGCCGCTACGGCAGAAATGGCGGGGATGTGGTCATTCCCCTGCCGCCGGGCACGCTTATCCGGGACGCGGAGAGCGGGGAGCTGATTCGGGATTTTAGCGGTAAACAAGGCTTTGCCGAAGAAGATTTTGTGTTCCTGAAAGGGGGGAACGGCGGCTGGGGGAATATTCACTTCAAGTCGTCGGTGAACCAGGCGCCGCGCAGGGCGCTGCCGGGCAAACCGGGGCAGACGGTGCAGCTTCGGGTGGAATTGCAGATCATGGCGGATGTGGGGCTGGTGGGATTTCCCAATGCGGGGAAGTCGAGTCTTTTGGATCGCTTTACCAATGCCAGGCCGAAAATCGCGCCCTATCCCTTTACCACGAAGATACCCAATCTGGGAGTGTTGACGGTGGGCGCCAATGACCGCGGCAGGGACATCATTCTGGCGGATATTCCCGGTCTTATCGAAGGTGCTTCTCAGGGGGCGGGGCTGGGTATACGTTTTCTTAAACATATTTCCCGTACTGCGGCGCTGGCTTTTCTGGTTGATCTTTCCGATGATAATTACCTTACCGCTTTTGACGTGCTCCTCAAAGAGCTGGAGGCTTTTTCCCCGGCGATGCTTGAAAAAAAGCGGCTGCTTTTGGGTACCAAGACCGATCTGGATGAAAGCGCGGGGCGGCTTGCGGAGCTTTCCGCGAAATACCCCGCAGAACAGATTCGGGGGATTTCGGTTTTTTCAGGCGAAGGGATTAAAGAACTGGCGGAAGATTTGTTGCGCCTAACGGAGGCGGCGGAAAAAGAGGCTGCGGCGGAAGCCGGCGCTTTTGCCGGGGATGATACATTCGCAACGGATGTCTCAGCCGAAGATGGGGAATTCGCCGCAGATGAAGATTTTGCTGATGTATTGGATGGGGAGGTTCCGCAAGAATGAAACTTGCGATATTGGGCGGCAGTTTTAATCCCGTGCACCTGGGGCATCTCTTTTTGGCGGATGCGGTGCTGCAGGCGCTGCAGTATGACCGGGTGGTGCTGATCCCCGCTTACCGCTCGCCTTTTAAACTTGCGGCCAGGGAAATGGAGAGCACCTCTAGGGATCGAATGGAAATGCTGGCCGCTTCCATTGCGGGGGATCCCCGGCTTACGGTTGACGATTGCGAGATTAAAAGGGAAGGTATTTCCTATACCGTGGATACTCTCAAAGACATTATCCGGCGCTATTTGCCTGATGGGAAACCGGGGCTCATCATCGGCGATGATTTGGCCGGGGATTTTCCCCAGTGGCATAACAGCGATGAAATTCTTGCGCTTGCGGATATTATCATTGCCCGGCGCGTTCATTCCGGCGAGATACATTGCCCCTTTCCCAACAGGCAGATCACCAACGAGGTGATGGAAGTTTCTTCGGCTATGGTCAGGGAGCGCATTGGGGCAGGTAAGGACTGGCGTTATCTGGTGCCGGCTGCGGCGAAGACGATTATTGAAGACCGGGGATTGTATGGCTTTGTTGAGAATGGCGCGGCGGAGAGCGGCGTTACGGAACAATCGCCGGCTGGGGAAATAATTTCGCGGCAAACTATCATCCGTGTAGAGGCCGCCGCCCGGGAAAGTCTCTCCCCTGAGCGGTTTCTCCATTCCCGGAATACGGCCCTCATGGCCTGGGATCTGTGCAGCCGTTTTGGGCTTGAGCCGCGCCTGGGGTATTTGGCAGGTATTGCCCACGATTTGGGGAAACCCCTGAGCGAGGAAATGCTGCTCAAGCTGGCAAAGTCTGACGGCAGGGAAATTTCAAAACTGGAAAAGAAGAAGCCCGGCCTGCTGCACGGCAGAGCCGCGGCGGTATTGCTCAGGGAGCGCTTTGGTATACATAATAGGGATGTGCTTGAGGCGGTGGCCCTTCATACCGAAGGCGGCGACGATATGGGGCCCCTGGCAAAGGTGGTCTATATCGCCGACAAGGCCGAGGTGTCCCGTGAAAAGGCCGATCCCGCCCTTAGAAAAAGATGTTACACCGATGAGGATCTGGACAGTATCTTTTTCGCGGTGCTGGACGAGACCGTTTCCTGGCTGCGTTCAAAAAAACTGGATCTGTCGGAAGAAACTTTCCGTTTGCTGGAGAAAATGAAGGGAAAGAACCGTTGAGAGGAAAAAAAAACGACCCCAGTCTGTTTCTCCTTGCCGCTATAGTATTGCTCCTTGGCGCCGGTATTTTTGCCGCAGTAAATACCCTGCGCAGCGATCCCGTGGAGGAGGCTCTCTCCGGCGACCGGGTGATCAATGTGTTATACGTCATTGAGAAAGACGCAAAGCCCCTCAGCACATTCGTGTTGATGTATTACCCGGCGACCAAGCGGGCGGCTATCTTCGACATACCCGGCGAGCTGGGACTGTTGATCAGCAGGATCAACCGGGTTGACCGTATCGACACGGTTTATCATTCGGGAAGAATATCCGGCTTTGAGAACGAGATCGAAAAGCTCCTGGGAATAGACATCGCCTTTTCCATTGTGATGAGTATTGAAAACATCGGCAGGGCGGTGGATCTTATTGAGGGGGTGGAGATTTTTATTCCCTCGCCGGTAGCGATTCGCGGCAGCGAGCCTGTTCTCTTTCCTTCTGGCGTTACCAGGCTGGACGGGGACAAGGCCATGCGGTATGTGAGCTACGAGACCCCCGAGGAAGACCGGGAAATGGGCGTGTTCCGGCGGCAGCGGTTTTTTCTGGGGCTTTTGAAGCGTCAGGCCGAGATGAACGAGGGGCTGAAAAATCCGGCCCTGTCCAAACTGTACCAGTCTTTTCTGGATACCGGCATGAACCAGCGTACACGCATGCGGCTCTTTGACGAACTTGTCAACATCGACACAGACCGTACCAACATTCAGTCGGTGGGCGGAAATCTGCGGGAAGTTTCGGGGCAGATGCTGCTCATTCCCTTTTATGACGGCAGCCTGATAAAAGAGATTGTGCGTCAAACCCTGGGGGGCCTTACCCGGCAGAGCGAGGGCTCACTGAGCGACCGGGTCTTTACCGTGGAAGTGCTCAACGGCACTGTGGTCAACGGCCTTGCGGGAAGAACTGCGGAGCTGCTGCAGGGCTTCGGCTACGATGTGATTTCCATCGGTAACGCGGATCATACTAATTATGAAAAGACCGAAATTATCGACCGTTCCGGTTACGAGGATATGGTGAAAACCTTTGCCGAAATAATCCGCTGCGGGAATATACGCACAGAATCTTTTATTCAGGAAAATCCCGAAGGGGAGCTTACAATACAGAATTTTGAATACCGGTCAGATTTCACGCTGATCATCGGAAGGGATTTTAATGGAAGGTATGTTACAGGAAACTGAAGGGCGGACTTTTACAGATGAGGAAGCGGCTCATGCCCTGGGGGAACTGCTGCAGGAACACAAGGGCGCCGATGTAGTGGTGCTGGATTTAAGGAAAATGAACGCCTGGACCGATTTTTTCGTCATCGCCACCGCCTCCAGCAACACCCACCTGGACGGCCTTGAGCGGCACATAAAAGATTTTTCCTTGGAAAAGGGCATTGATATTCTACGAAGATCCCGCAAACCGCCGGCAGAGGGCGACGAATGGCGCCTTATCGACCTGGGCTCAACAGTAGTTCACCTGATGAGCGCCAGGGCACGAGATTTTTACGAGCTTGAGAGACTTTGGGCACAACCAATGGCGCTCCGTCAAGGAGCGTTACCCCCCAAAGTTTAGCACCGTGCCGGCGCCCCAAAAATGCCCCTGTTTGCCGCAACAGTAGGCCGCCTTTAGGCGGCCGTACGCGCCGCGGGCACAACCAATGGCGCTCCGTCAAGGAGCGTTACCCCCTACCGGCGCTCACTCGTCAAATTCGTCGTAGTCTACGTCTTCCTCGTAGTCGTAGTCATCATCCTCATCATCGTCAAAGTCGTCGTCTTCGTCATCATCATCGTCAAAGTCGTCGTCTTCAAAGTCGTCGTCATCGTCAAAGTCTTCTTCCATATCGTCGAAATCGCCTCCATCGTCAATATCGTCATCTTCCTCTTCGTCATCACTAAAGATGAAAAATGGCAGGGGATTGACGCTGTCATCCGTCCCGGGAACAGTCTCGAAACTGTCCAGGGGCATTAATGCCGGCATCTCCGCAGGGAAGTATTCCTCCCCGAAATCCTTTTGATTTTCCGTGGCCTCATGCAGAACCATAATGCTCTCCCTTTTAAAAGGTATACTATTGAAACATAAGGGAGAGTTTAAGGAATTGTCAACTGGTTTTTGCGAACTTTACGCATTTTTTTCTATGTTTCCTGGAAGCCCAAAAAGTGCTAATCTTAAGCTATGCCGAATGTAATAATTGAGGCTCCGGCCAAGCTGAATCTGCATCTGGGGGTCAAAAACAGGCGGCCCGACGGTTTTCACGATATTGAAAGTATTTTTATCGCCCTGGGCTTTGGGGATACTCTCTATTTTGAGACCCCCGGAACTGATTCCTTTGGAATTCCTTCCTTTGGAACTCATTCCTTCGGAATGGCGGGGATTTATATTTCTATTGAAGATGGCGATACATCGGCCCTGCCATCGGCCTTACCAATAGAAAAAAACATCATTTTTAAGGCTATTTCCCTGTTTAGAGACCGTACCGGCTATACGCAGGGGTTGCGGGTGCGGGTGGAAAAACGTATTCCTCTGGGCGGTGGCCTTGGCGGAGGCTCGTCCAATGCCGCTTCAACCCTTTTGGCGCTGAACACCCTCTGCGCTGCAGAAGGTAAAACCCCGCTGGATGCCGCTTCCCTAGCCGAATTGGCCGCTTCCCTGGGCAGCGATGTGCCTTTTTTCCTTGGCAAGACCGGTGCGGCCTGGGTAAGCGGCCGTGGTGAGCGGATAAAACCCCTTGAAGCGCCAAAAACCCTCTCTTTTGTGCTGGTCAACCCCGGTTTCCCCAGCGAAACTGCCATCGCCTTCCGGCTTTTGGATGAATTTAGAGAGAATAACCACGAGGGAATCTGCTTGGGCAGGGAGTCCCCCCGCGATAGCGGGTTCCCGCACGAACAGTTGATCGGGGAGCCCGGTGATTTGCTTCGGTTTCTTTGCGAATCTCCCCGGAATTGGCCCTTTGAAAATGACTTTTTGCCGGCTTTTCTTGCCGATTCCGGCAACACAGGCGCTGCCGGGGCTTACCGGGAAATGCTTGGCCGGCTGCGGGACTTGGGGGCGGACTTTGCCGGGCTTTCCGGTTCCGGCGCCACCTGTTTTGGGGTTTTTACAGAGCGGGAACAGGCCGAAAAGGCCCAAAAAGCGCTTTTAAAAGCTTTTCAATTTGTAAAAGTAACATTTCCCCTTGCGCGCAGAGCCAAAGCGGTATTAAAATAGAGTTAGTATCAGGACCGACATGAAAAAGGAGATTCGTCATGGAGATAACAGACATTAGGGTCCGTAAAGTAGCTGGTGAAGGCAAGTTGAAAGCCTATGTAACCGTTACGTTTGATGACTGCTTTGTGGTGCACAATGTGAAAATCATCGAAGGGAAGATCGGAGTTTTTATAGCTATGCCGAGCCGTAAAACCAGAGCAGGTGAGTACAAGGATGTGGCCCATCCTATTCATCCCGAATTCCGCGCCGAATTGCAGAAAAGGATACTGGAAAAGTACGAATCCGGTGAATCCGACGATGCTTCTGTAGAAATATAAGCCCAGAAAGTTAAAACCGGGCTTCTCAATGTTGATTCGTTCTCTGCTTTTATGATATGCTTTCATTCTATATTGGGACGTAGGCAAGTGGTAAGCCACCGGGTTTTGGCTCCGGCATGCACAGGTTCGAACCCTGTCGTCCCAGGATTGGGTTAAAACCTGCGGGAAATGCAGGGGACGAACCATTCAGAACGCATTGGATTTTACCATCGCGGTATTTTTATTGAACGAGGTGTATATATGAGTCAGGTTGTGTTAGCTGCTAAAAATCGTCAGGGGAAAGGTTCCGCTGAAGCCCGCCGTATCAGGCGGAGCGGTAGAATTCCTGCTGTACTGTACGGAAGGTCGGGTCAGTCAATCGCCATTGATCTTGATGCCCTGGAATTTTCACGGGGGGTAAAAAATATCTCCGAAAGTACCATTGTAAAGGTCGATGTTGACGGTAAGCCCTTTGACGCCTTTGTAAAGGATACCCAGCGTAATATCATCGACGGAAATATTCTTCATGTTGATTTTTACGAGGTTGAAAGCGGAGTCGCCCTGCGCGCCAAAGTTTCCCTCCATCTGCATGGGAATCCCATCGGTGTCCGTGAAGGCGGCATTCTTGAAAATCCTCTCCATGAGATCGAAGTTGAATGTTTGCCCAAGGATCTGCCCGAGCGTATTGAGGTGGATATTGCCGATCTCAAGGTGAACCAGTCCATCCACGTGCGGGATATTCCCCTGGGTGAAGGGGTCAAGCTCATTTCCGGCGCGGATCAGGTTGTGGCGCTGGTGAAGTTCGCCAAGGTAGAGACCGCTCCTGTTGCCGCCGAAGCGGAAGCAGCAGCAGCCGCCGCTCCCGGAGCAGCTCCTGCCGCAGGCGCAGCCGCTCCCGCAGCCGCCGCTCCTGCCGCAGCCGCCGCCCCTGCCGCCGGGGCGAAAAAGGCTTAGGTAACACTGAGAAAAAGGTGCCTGGCACCATAGGCGTTCTTAAAGGAAAAAACGAAGAGAATAATAACCACTAACAACACGAACCACACCAAAAAGATCATTTAGTTCGTGTTTTTGTGTGGTTCGTGGTTAAAAATTCCAAATTCAATGCGGATTGGATAAAATAACTATATCGGGCTTAAGAAAACGGGATGATTTTACGGTGTTTCCCCGAGCTTTGAAGTCGGGGAAAGCGATCTGGT
Source organism: Spirochaetia bacterium (assembly GCA_025997895.1). GTDB lineage: Bacteria > Spirochaetota > Spirochaetia > Treponematales > Breznakiellaceae > WQXQ01. The sequence continues at coordinate 15,048 of BNVF01000005.1, read as the reverse complement.
ATTACCAGACCGTGGGGCTTTTTTTGTCCTGTTAAATTAAATTTTGAAAAAATCCCGCCGTTTTCTTATATTGCGTCCATGAAATCACTTACTGCGCCCGGACAGCTTTTTCATGTCCCTGGCCTGCCGCAGCAGGTAGTCCTGAAAGTCCGGTGGCAACTCCCGGAAAATCCGGCAAACCTCCTCCAGCTTCGCCCCCGCTTCTTCGGCGAACATCGGCCCCTCGCCGGAAAGCAGGAAGCCCTCCCGCACCCCGTAGACCGCGCAGACCAGACTTACCAGCCGCCCGTTCACCCGCCGGTGGCACAACTCGATCTCGGCGTAATGCCCCCCGCTCAGACGCAGGCCGCCGCAGAAGTCCGCCTGGCTCATGCCCAGGGCAAGCCGCGCCTCTTTAATGCGGAGGTTTACACCCTCGTCCACGTTGTCCCGCTTGCGCCCGACCTCAGCCATACCCTAAGGGTAGCCAAAAACCGCTCCCATCGCAAGGCCGTAAGACGCATAATGCACATGAACGTCTTGCTATACCACAAAAGGGAGAATATAATACCACCAATGGAAGCAAACCATCACATTGCCTGCCAGAGGAGGGCCGCCCCATGACCAGAGACCCCAAAGAAGCCACCCCAGAGGAGGCAGAGTTCCGTGAAATCTTCACCACCCTGGACGAAAATGCCCAGGACCGGCTCATGGACACCGCCCGCGCCCTGAATTTCGCCGCCGCCATCCGTACCCCTGGCGCCATAACCCGCGAAGGCGAAGCAGGAGAGAAAGAGCAGGGGGTGTAAGGAAGGAGGAATGAAATATTCCCATGACCTGCCCCGATTATTCCACTACACTCCCCATTATCAGCTCATACGCCGCCCTCAAAAACAGGTTATAATCAGGCCATGAACGACAAAACCGGAACAAACCAGGCCGGGGGGCCCCCAAGCTCTCTTAGGCGTAGTAGATAAACAGGAGGGAGAAAATGTTTAACATCGAAAATTACAAACGAGAAAAAGAACAGGTTATAAAAGAGATAAAAAAATCTCTGCCCGATTGGGAACATACGCAGGGTTTTGTTGCGGACGGGCTTTTGTCTCCCGAAGAATACGCCAGACAAACATTCAAGGTTTTATTTATTCTTGGTGAATATTATGATAATGACAAAAACGGCATGATAGACATAGAAACACAGCCAGAAACTGATTTCTGGAGGATTAAAGAGCCGGGGTATAAAACGGCAAAGGCCGTTCCCTTTTTGTTGTGGTACATTTACAAATATCACGGCGTGGAGGCCAGGGAAATAAAACGTGAATTTTTCAAAACAAGTCCTAAAAATGCAGCAGAACTGCAAAAGTATTTTAAGAGGGCCGGCGTGATTGATATTAAAAAAGAATCCGCCTCTATGGCCGATAACAGGCAAACAGATGAGAAAATATTTGATGCGGCAAAAAAGAATAGGGATATTCTAATCCACCAAATAGAATCAATGTCCCCCGATTTGATAATCATGTGTAGCAATGCGGTAAAAGACAGCGTTATCAAGGAAAAAATTCTGGTCTTCCCGGATTATCCTGACAAAAAACCAATACCTAAGGATAAAATTATTCATGACGACAAAAACCGTTATATTATTTTTACAAAGCACCCAAGATGGTGGAGTTATGCTGATGTGCATAGCATCTATCAAATAATTGCTCCCTATATTAAGAGCTAACAGGAGACACCATGACTCCCCAAACCATAATCCAGGCCAGTTATGCCGCCATAGCCTTCATCCTCTTTGGCGTATTCTTTTTCGCCTTGTTTAAAAACAAGGAAAAACTAAAGGGCCGAATTTCGGCCAAAGCTCCACGGGCAGTATTCTTCCTCTGCGTCTTTGCCGCCGCCGCCATCCTCAACTGGATAGGGCTTTCCTCCACCCTGGAAGAAGGAGAGACCGCCCCGTGGATATTCAAACTTATGGCCAGTTTCGGCACCACCATCAAAATGTTCGGCGTCGATTGGGAAGGGGCCAATTCCCCCGCCCTGGCCGCCGAATACCCCATTTACGGTGTGGCCTGCGCCCTCTGCTTTGCCGCCGCCGTCCTCTTTACCGCCCTGTTGGTTATCGCCGTGTTCTTAAAAAGCCTGCTCAACGAAGTGCGCATAACCCTCCTGCGGCGCACCGCCAAAAAGTCATATATCATCACCGGCAGGGGAACACGGCAGGAAACCCTTGTCAAAAGCCTCACAGACGAACAGAAACGCCGCACTATCATCATAAGCCCCTGCGATGAAGACGAAAAGAAACGCTACCTCACCGAAGGCTATCTCCTCATCGATGCCGAAGCGGATGAAGAAACCCTGATAAAAGCGGGCCTCTTTGACACACGGGAAACCGTCCTCATCTCCATTGCCGATGATGACGAATCGAACCTTGCCACCGCCCGGACCATCACCCGGTACTTTGCCTCCCGGAGCGAAAGCCTGCGGAAGAAAATGAATTTTACCGCCCACATCATGTATACCAACATCGACCGCACCGAACACTTTGAATTTTCCGAAGCCGCAGAAGGGAGGATCAACTTCTTTAACCCCTACGAGATAATCGCCCGCTCCTTCCTGTTCAATAACCCTGTAACCCGCTTGATTCCCCCAGGCTTTATCGAAACCCAAAAAGCCCGTTTAAAAAAACGCGCCAACATCCTGCACGTCTTTATTGGTTTCGGACAGGCCAACGTTCAACTGCTCAAGCGCAGCATCTCCATAAACCAGCTTTTGGGCGCGGACTTTAACGCAGTGGTAATTGATGAAGATATAAAAGAAAACGAAGCGGCCTTCAGGAATTATTCGCGGGGCCTTTTTACCAAAGAAGGGGAAACCCCAGGAGGCGGCTTTTTTCCGTCCCCGGAAGAAAAGTACCGCATCGAATTTCTGGAAATGAACGCCCTGTCAACGGAAATGTACGAAACCCTGATAGAACGCATCAAGGCCGCGGATGCCGCCTCGGTAGTAATCTGTTTAGGGGAAGACCAACTAAGCGCCGAGACCGCCATGGAACTGCGCCAGAACTGCTACGAAGCGGACATCCCGGGCGCTCAGGTAAGTATCTTTGTCAGGGCCTACAAACATTCCGCCATAGTAGGGGATGACGTTATTAACGCCGGCTTCAAGAAAGGAAATGAAGGCGGCCTTATCAAAATAGAAACTTTCGGGTTTGAGGACAAAATCTTCTCCCTGGACGCAATCTGCGATAAAGACATGGACACTCTTGCCAAACACATCGCCGAAAACTACTCAGGCGGCGGCGAATATTCCGTATCCTGGAAGAACCTTATCAACCACGAACGGGACTCCAACCGCTACGCCGCCCTGTCAATCCGCACAAAACTCAACCTGTTGGGCTTTGATCTTATCTTTGACGAAACCGGCAAAACAACCCAGGACGAAACCGTGTTACAGGACTTCGCCGCCGCCTACGGCATGGATCGGGCGCAGCGCCTCCGGGCCGATAAAGCCTACCTTGACTACATTGAACGCAACCCCGACGGAAGCATCGCCGACACCCCACGGAACAACATAGCCCGCCTTGAACACCAGCGCTGGAATTCCTATTATCTGGTGAACGGCTGGCTCCCCCTGCCCAAAGCCAAAGTAAGCGCCGCCGCCCGGAAAAACCAACGCACCCAAAAACATGCCTGTATTACTACCTTTGAGGGTCTGGACGAGCTTGCGGCGATGCAAGCCGGTCTGCGGTCTGCCGAAGCGCCAGAGGTATGGATTGCGGCGCCCGAAGCGGAGCGCTCAGAGCGATACCGGGAAGCCCTGCGGGACTGCGACACCAAACACCTGGACTGCGATCAGATGGACTGCCTGGTGGGAAACTTGAAGGACACTAAATACCGCATCGTGCGCAAAGATGCAGGTTAGGAGGCCTTTTTCTGCACTATGTTTAAATTAAACCCCAGATTATCGAGCACCCTTACTACCGTTGCAAATGAGGGGTTTCCTTTATGACGGCTTCAAGGTACGCCAGGGCATCTTCTTTGGTTTCGATAAATTCTGCCGTATGTGCGGGCTGATAAATATCCCGGCGGGGATAAATGCAAAAGGAGAAAGAAACTATGCGTAATGATCTAGTAGCCGGAGTAATGCGACTTGCAGGAAACGATAATCAGCATGTCTTTCTCGACCTTATACACCAGCCGGTGCAGGCCGGTAATGCGCCGGGACCAAAAGCCGGAGAGGTTCCCCCGGAGCGGTTCCGGCTTGCCCGTCCCGGTGAACGGCGTCCTGACAATTTCTTTGATAAGGCCGTTTATTTTCCGAAGTATCTTAACATCGGTATCCGCCCATTCCTGATAATCGGACATGGCGGATTGCTGGAACAGGACGTTCATCCCAGGCTGTCAAGGGAAAAGGGCACAAGGTTTTTGCCGGCCCTGGCATCCGCTACGGCCTTCATAAGCTGCTCGTCCCGCTCCAAAAACTCGGTTTCGTCCTGGGCTTCCTGCACGGCAATCTCGATCCTCTTGTGCGGGTACGCCTCCCGTAAAGCTGTCAGGAACTGCGGTGTAAGCTCATCGGTGGAAAGGGTATAGGTGGAATACATGTCTCTAATACTAGCGGATCGCCCCTGCTTCTTGCAATAAGCTTATTTTGAAAAGGAGAAAACGAACCATGACCGACCAAATAGAAAACCGTCAAATCCGTATCTTTATCTCCTCCACCTTCCGGGACATGATGGGCGAGCGGGACTACCTGGTAACCAAAGTATTCCCCGCTCTCCGCCGTTACTGCGAAGAGCGGGATGTGTCCCTCTTTGAGCTGGACCTCCGCTGGGGCATCTCCGAAGAAGAATCAAAACAGGGTAAGGTCGTGGACATCTGCCTAAAGGAAATCCAAAAGACCACGCCCTTCTTTATCGGTCTCCTGGGAGAACGGTACGGCTGGATACCCAATACGGATGAGCGCAAAACCATTGCGGCAAACACCGGCGTATTCGAGGAGTACCCCTGGATCACCGCGGAGTTGGATGAAGGAACCAGCATTACCGAAATTGAGATACAGGAAGGGGTCCTCCGCGCTAAAAAAAAGGTAGACGCCTATTTTTATTTTCGATCCCCAACGATGGAAGTGAGTGAGGATTTTAAAGAACCTGTCGACAGTCATGCGGCGAAAATGCTGGGTGAACTAAAAGCAGTGTTACGGAAACAGCAAGACTATCCGGTGAGGGACTACGATTCTATCGAGAACCTTGGCTCTTTGGTGGAGCAGGATTTTAAAGCCCTGGTAGACAAATTGTGGCCCCAGGGCGCGCTTTCGCCGCTGGAAAAGGAACGGCTTGAACAGCGGACCTTCCTCAAAAGCCGCACCGGGGTGTATGTCCCCCCCGCAGGCTATACGGAAAAAATTGACGCTTTTGTGCAGGACGCCGATGCGCAAGCCCTGGTTATCACCGGGGACAGCGGCATGGGGAAAAGCGCGCTGCTGGCAAACTGGATCCAGAACCGGGCAGTGAATGACAATGAAAAGATAATCTATCACTTTATCGGCGCTTCCCGTTCAGAGGGGGATTATCGGAAGATCACCGAGCGGCTGATAAACGAAGTACGGGATATTTATGGGTCGCCGGTGAAAGATGAGACTATGAAGGCCTCCGTCTCCGACAGCAAGGACAAACTAAAAGAAACGCTGCAGAATTTGGTTTTTTCGATAGGGTTCCGGAGAAGGCTCATTATCGTGTTGGATGGGGTGGACCAACTTTTTGACATAGACCATGCGAAACTGCTGAACTGGTTCCCGTACTTTCATAGGAACATCAGGGTGATCTATTCCGCGCCGCAAAATGACCCCGCCATGGAGGTATTTGCGCGGCGGGGTTACGAAATAGTGACGGTAAAACCGCTGCCCTTTGAAAGCCGCAAGGCGCTTATCACGGAGTACTTAAGAGCCTATGCAAAATCCCTGCTGCCCGCGCAAATACAACGCATTGCCGGGGACAAGGAAAGCGAAAATACCCTGGCCCTCCGCACCCTGCTTGACGAACTGCGGGTATTTGGGGTCCATGAACAGATTGATGCCCAGATCGACCGCTACCTTGCCGCGCCTGATTTGGAAAGTTTTTTCGGCCTTATTCTGGAACGGCTGGAAAGCATTTACAATTACGATGACACCAACTTTGTTAAGGACGCGCTCTCCCTTATCGCCGTGTCCCGGTCCGGGCTTTCGGAAACGGAGATTCTGGAACTCTCAGGCGCAGCTCCGCTGTACTGGTCCCAGCTCTACAATGCCATAGCGGGTCATGTGGTAACCCGGAACGGGCTGGTATCTTTTTCCCACAACTTTATACGAGATGCGGTGCAGAAACGCTATCTGCCGGATCAGAATACCGTGTCTGGCTATCGCCTCAGGATTGTTACGTGCGTGGAAAGCCCCGCTGCTTCGCCCAACCGGAAATACCATGAACTGCCCCATCAGCTATATGAACTAAAGGAATGGGAAAAGCTCTATAATTTCCTGCTTGACTTAGAAGTGTTTGAATTTCTGTATGAAAAAGACCCCTATGAACTGGGAAAATACTGGCGCGCTTTACAAGAAGAAAGTAAGGAGCACTATTCTTTGGAAAAATATGGTGACCTTATGGTTTCCGAAAAAAGCAGCGAGTCGCTGGCGGTCTTATTTAGCAACATAGGATATGCCCTTATCAATATACTGGATGATCATTATTCACTGGCGCTGAAATTTGCCTTAAAAGCGCAGGCGATACGGGAAGATATCATGGCAAACCAGCCGGATACGGTAACCGTAGGGGTAATGAGGGAAGTGGTCGCCGAGACAGCTCTTTCTTATAATCATATTGGCGCTATATATTATTTATTAGGCGATTATCCCGCAGCGCTGGAGCAGTATCAAAAGGCACTGACGGTAATAGAAGAAAAGGGCCTTGGGCATCGTGGTTTTGTTAGTTCTTATAATGGTATCGGCGATTTGTATTATTCAACAGGTCATTATCAGGAGGCGCTGGAACAGTATCAATATTCAAAGGAATACTTGCTCAATGACACTCCGGATATGGCTGCTTATTATTATAAAACTGGCAATGTTTATAAGTCCTTGGGCGATTATATGGCGGCTCTGGATAATCATCGGCAGGGGCTGGCAATACGGAAAGAAGCGTTTGGGGAAAACCATCCTGATACGGCGCTTTCTTATTTTGGTATTGGTGAGGTGTTTTATTCTATAGACGCGTATGGGGCAGCGCGGGAATGGTATCAAAAGGCATGGGCAATTCGGGAACAACTATTCGGGACAAAACACCGATTAACGGCGGAAGCTTTATTTTATATTGGCCGAACATACAGCGCCCAAAACGATTGTCCAAAGGCTCTGGAGTATTACCTTCGGGCACTGGAGATTAGGGAAGAAGTTCTGGGGGAAAATCACCCCGATACGGTCGTCGCCTATAACAACACCGGCAGTGTGTATTACAAATCCGGCGATTACCAAAAAGCGCTTGAATATCACTGTGAAGCCCTGGCAATATGGAAACAACTGTCGGGAAACAACCATGCGGACACCGCCTTTTACTATACCAAGGTTGCCGCCGATCATGAGGCCCTGGAAGATTATTCGCGGGCCTTGGACAATTACCGACAAGCCCTGGCAATATATGAAACAGTACTGGGCAAAGATCACCCTGATACCAAGAATGTTCAGGATAAAATTACGGCTATAACGCATAAAAAAGGAGTATAGCAATGGCAAAGAACTTAGTGTTTTCGATCAAAGGCGCCGACTACGAGGCCGCCCCGGTCAAGGTGGACCGAAAAAAACTCTACGGCTGGAGCGAGACCAAGGCCCTGGATGACCAGGGAAACGAGTGCGTCGCCGTTTCCATTGACGAAAGCGGCGCCCTCATCATCCCCAAGGGCGGTTTGGGCATGGGCATCTTATCCCCCAAGGGAGCGTGGGTGGAAAGGTCGAGCCTTAAGGCGCTCACCCTGGACGGCAAGGAAGCGGCGCTGGTTCCTTCCAGCTATGACGCGCCCATCCCCCTGGATACCAAGGTTACGGTTAATGAATACCTTGACCACAGTATTACTGCGTTTTATCAGTTGGAAGGCGCACCGCCTGAACTGCTCAAGGCGGTGGGCGGGGACATCTATACCTTTATCTACAACCTGCGTGCGGACTACGAAGGCTCCCCGGCGTTTCTGCTGGAAAGCGAGGGCAGCCTCTACATGCTGTTGGGGTATAAATCAGATTTTGAAATGCTGGGCCTGGCGGAGGCGGCGGTCATCGACGAAGAGGCCGACGGCGATGAAGAAGACGAAAGCGATGAAATCGACTTTTCAATGTTTTAAGGGGGTATGAACTATGCGCGCAATAAATATCAGCAACGATAAAAAGCGGGATGCCATTGTCGGCTTTGAGGGGAAGACCAAAAAGCCATCGGTAAAAATGGTGCTGCCCGACGGCTCCGAGCGGACAAACGTTAAATTTGTTAAGACCACGGTAAGCGCGGCGGAACTGGCGAAGAAATACGGGGACCTGAATGCCGCAGGGAAAGCCCTTATCGAAGGGGACCCCGAAACGGACCGGGAAGTGGTGGGAAAGCTTATCGGCAAAACCCGAAAGCTCTATGTGACGCAGGACGGGGGCATCGCCTACCGGGTGAATCTGACGCAGGCGCTGTACAAGCCTGATGGGATCGAACGGGAACGGCGGGACCTGGCAAAGGCCCCCGCCAACATTGCCGCGGAGATTCCCCTGCAGTGGACCGGGAAGCAATTCCCCAAGGACGAGGCGATTCGCAAATTTGTGTTCACCAAAAATTACCAGATCCGCCACACCAACGGCCTGTCCTACGACTTCCTCTACGGCATGGCGAAGCAGCTTGCGGAATCCAACACCCTGATGTTTGTGGGGGCGGGCAAGAAGGGCAATGAACCTATCATTTTAAGCGCCGGGGGCGATCCCTACCGGGGTTTTCTGGAAGGCCGGGTTGAGGGGGACAAGTACCTTCTTACCCTGCATCTTACCAACATGGAATTGAAACCCATCACCGGAGGCGCCAAATGAAATTTGAAGAAGCTGCGGTCATTACCGCCAATTACAAGAAACAGGTCTGTGGGGCGTTTATCCCCCTGCGGCCGGAAGAAATTGAGGACCGCCTGGCGGGAACCAAATTCCAGGTAAGCCGGAAATACGACGGCATCCTGGCCCTGCTCTTCTGGGATGGCAAAACTGCCTTTGCGGTCAACACCGGGGGCAAACAGATTGACGCCATTCCTCCCCTGGAAGAAGCAGTAACACTGCTAAAAGCCGCAAAGGTAAAAGAAGCGCTTATCGCCGCCGAACTCTATGCCGACGAAAGCAAGGGCCGCACCCGGATAAGCGATGCAGCCGCCGCCCTCTCTGATGCAAAACGCGCAGCAAAACTGCGGCTGGCCCCCTTCGACATCATTAGCCTTAACAACGCCCCCTGCCGCGCCGCCTCATACGCAGAAACCTACGGCACGCTCACCGAATGGTTCGGGAAATCAAAACTCTGCGCGCCGGTGCGGCTCAAGGCCGCTTCATCAAAACAAGAGATCAAAGCCCTGTTTGCCGAGTGGGTGGAAGCCGAGGGAAGCGAGGGCCTGGTTGTCCGCAGTGAGCTTCCCATGGTGTACAAGATTAAACCCAAGCACAGCATTGACGCGGCGGTGGTGGGCTTTACCGAAGGGGCGGTAAAGGGGCAGGTTCGGGCCCTGCTCTACGCCCTGGCGGGGGAAGACGGGGACTTTCAGATAATCGCCCACGGCGGCGGGGGCCTCTCCGAGGAGCTTAAACAGGATTTCTACAAACGCTTAAGCGCCGCAATCGTCCCGTCAAACTACATCGAAACCGATTCCACCCATGTGGCCTTCCGCATGGTCAAGCCTGAAATTGTGGTGGAACTTTCCGCCAACGATGTTATCGGGGAAAACTCCTCCGGGCCAATACTCAATGGCCGCTTACAATTCGGCAAGGACAAGTCCAAGGGACAGTACACCGCAGCCGGCCAGGTTCCCGGAGTCAGCCTTATCCAGCCTAACTTTGAGCGGATCCGGGATGACAAAAAAGTTATCCCCCAGGACATCCGCCTTGCCCAGGTGACGGATCTGCTCTACCGCCCTGACCCCGCAAAAAAAGAAAAAGCAGCAAAACCAGCGGCGTCTGAACTGCTGGTCCGGGAGGTCTACAAGAAGGAGTCGGGGAGCAAATTGATGGTACAGAAGTTCCAGGTCTGGAAGACCAACAAGGAAAGCGCCGGAAACTACCCCGCCTATGTGATGAGCTACGGCAACTTCAGCTCCGAACGGGCTGACCCGCTGACCACGGACGTGCGGATATCGGATGACAAGAAGCAGATCATGGCAATCTACCAGGACTTTGTGGAGAAGAACGTGAAGAAGGGGTGGGAGAAGTGCTGTCCTACGGACAGCTAGGAGTTTTGGCGTTGCCAAAACTCCACGACTGAAGGATCGTGGACCTGCGTGTAGGCGCGGGCTGATAAATACCCGGCGGGGTTACGCAATAGGAGATAAGAACAATGAGAACAATGGCTAAAATAACGACGGAAAAACAGGCCCTTGATGCAGTACGGATGGATTCGGGGGAATTTATGGATCTGCCGGAAGAACTGAAGACAGCGGAAGTATGCATGGCTGCAGTCACACAATTTGGCGGCTGGCTTGATAAAGTTCCTGAGGATTTAAAAACACCGGAACTGTGTCTTGCTGCGGTTATCAATGATAGTGCTGTGCTTCGGCTCGTTCCGGAGAACCTGAAAACAGCAAAGCTCTGCCTTGCTGCAGTGACGACGGGTAATCTTAAATATGTTCCGGAAGAATTAAGGACGGCAAAACTCTGTTTGACCGCCATGAATTATTCATCAGGTGAGCTAGAATTCGTTCCGGAAAAACTTAAAACGCCTGCACTCTGCATGAAAGCAGTTAAATCTAGACATGGCGCCTTCCTTAAATATGTTCCGGAAAAGCTCAGAACAGCAGAACTCTGCCTTGTTGCAGTTAAAAATAACAGTTTAAACTTAGAATTTGTGCCGGAAAAGCTTAAGACGCCGGAATTTTGCTTTACCGCAATTAAACAGGGCGCAAGCCTTGACCATGTTCCGGAGAAGCTGATAACACCGGAACTCTGTATAGCTGCAATTAAACAATATGGCGGCGCTCTTTTTAGTGTTCCGGAAAAATTTAAAACACCGGAGCTCTGTCTGCTCGCTGTTCAACAAGATGGACAGGTGCTAATGGACATGCCGGAAAAACTTAAAACGCTGGAGATCTGTATTGCCGCAGTTACAGAAACAGGTTATGCCATCAAATATGTGCCTAAGGCACTACAAGCCCAGGTTGAAAAAGCCCTTGCAACACCCAAGGAGCCGGATCGCGCAAAGGAGGTAAAGCCAAAGGCCGCTGCCAAACCGAAAAAGTCACCCAAAAAATGAACGCCGTTCCTGCCGGAACCACCCGCCGAGGCTGAAAGCCGAGGTTCCCCTCCTGATGCGTTGCATCAGAAGAATCTATCAAAAGAGGAGTTTGTAATGTCGTATATGTTTACAACCATAATTTATGTCCGTGGAGAAAAGGACGAAATCCGTTCGATGTGGGAAGAAATCACCACTATTCAGCAAAATCAATTTTGGATTGATTACCGTAAAATTCTGTCAACAGGGTATGATGAACAACCTCAGGTGTGGCAGGACGAATCGGTAGACCTTGATTCAGATTCAGCTTTCTTTGATACAACCGACAGTTGGCCCAGTGAAGAAGTTTTTGCGGCCCTTTTTAAAAAATTCCCCCATTTGAGCTTTTATGTAGTCATTAACTCCATTGACATACAAAATATGGGAATTTGTTACAAGGGCTATAATGGAAAAATAAAAGAAAAGGATGAAGATTCCTCGGCCATCCTGTCCTTCGGCGGTAATGAAGATTTACGGGAAGCACATTTACAGCAATGGCGGGAAAGCTCTCTATACGCACCGAAGGCTGCTGCCAAGCCGAAGGATGCTGCCAAGCCCAAGGCTGATACTAAGCCGAAGACCGCACCCAAAGCAAAAGCTGCAGCCAAACCCAAGACTGAGACTAAGCCGAAAGCAGAAGCAAAACCGAAGGCCACTGGCAAGCCAAAGACCGCCGCCAAGCCGAAAGCTGCTGCTAAACCTAAGACTGCGGCAAAGCCAAAAGCGGAAGCAAAACCCAAAACTGCGACCAAGCCAAAGACCGTTGCCAAGCCGAAGGCCGCGCCCAAGAAGAAGTAGCAGCGGGGATCAAGTAGCGTGTAGAAATACTACGCACCAACGGTGGGGGCGTTGCGGGGGGCCGCGCCCCCGCTGAAGGGGGTAGTGGAAGCCCGCAGGGCTGGAACGAGGGGGAAGACTTTCCCCCTTTATGCGGCAGGGCTGGAATGAGGGGGAAGGCAGTGGACTACTTTATATTACGGAATGATTGTCCAAAACACAGGACCGTCCATATTTCGCCGCGTTTAATCATCGAAGTAGGCTTTCCCCACCATCGCAATAAACTCATTCATCTCATCTTCCGACGCAAAATCCTCATATTGCGGTGGTGAACCCTATCGCCTTTGTGGAGGAATATACCAATGAGAACTGACACGGCGCTAAAAAGTGACGGAATGCGGATTCTGGCAGAAACCCTTGGCATTGTAGAAGCCGAACGTTTTATTACCCTTATGCTACGGGAGCCCTTCAATTACACTGAATGGCAGCGAACCCTCTACGGCGATACTCCCCTGCAACAGCTTTACAACAACATTAAAACATTTGAGACCAAAAACGCATAAAGACGCTGGGTTATAATTTCAACAGAGCTACCTGCCGCCAAGCAAAAAGCTGACACTAAACCGAATGCCGCCCCCAAGAAGAAGTAGGGGCAAGTAGTTGGGAGTTTGGGGGTGCCCCCTGCCAAAAAGAGGCTAATTCAGGACGCTATTTTTTTACTGCCTTAATTAAATCATCTGTATTATCAGGCAACCTGAAATTATCGTTGCGGAGATCGGCAATAACAGAATCTATATCAGTAATTATACTATTATCGTATGCCTGAATTACGACACCAAGTGTACCGATTATATCAAGATCATAATCTCCGGCAATCTTACGCGCCCTCTTTTCATCTAAAATTAAAAGAGAGTTCTCAGTCTCCAGCGCAAGAGCAGGCAGGTTGTGTCAGAAATAATTACCTTATCGGGCTTTCCGGGCATTTTCGATTTCCCATTTAACATCTTCTTCCGTCAGGGTAACAACCGGGATTCCGTAACGCTTGAGGATTTCATAAAAAGCACGGTATGAAAGCCCCGCTACTTCGGCGGCCTTGCCGAGAGGCAGCTTGTCGGCCTCAAAGAGTTTCATGGCAAAAAGCAACTGCGCATCAGTTTGCGATATATTGGCCACATCAGGAACATCCAGTGTAACTTGCATGTCATTTCTCCTGTTACAAGTATAGCATGTTTTACCCGAAGAGGTAAGTTCCCTTCAGCAGTAACCACAATACCCATGGCGCGAAGTAGGCTTTCCCCTCGCCACGAATCAACAACCTCGCCCTAAAGGGACGAGGTATGTTGTTCTTATAAGGTATTGCATTCGGGATTTAATACCCTTTTTAACGCCCTGAAGGGCGGGGTATTAAACCCTCAGCACGAATAAACTCGTTCAAGCGTTTAACAGTTTTCCCCGGTCAGCCATTCAAGCACATTGATATGCTGAATGCCGGCAAAATTACTGCTGTTATAATCACGGCTCAAAATGAATTTTGGGTAATTGTCCTTTATCTGTTGTAATGGCTCCAATTCCCTTTCCAGAACCTTCCTGTCGGCGATTGGTTATTTACCATTGGCTAATTATAAGGTAAATTTTGCCTATCATTAAGGAGACCGGACATGGCATGCCCCAGGGGTAATAAGAGCTACATTTTCGACATCTACTGCAAAGGCAAAAAAGAGGACGTCGAAGAATTTTTCTTCCGCACCGGGCGAATGAAGGCCAACGAAAAATGGGGGCGATGGGCAAACCTCTATGACGAGGAGGTAACCCGCGAGGAAAACGAAGCGCCCCTCTACCCGGAAGCGGTTCAAGGGGTGTTTCCCTATCAGTTTGAAGAGGATATGTGTTTTCATCTGGTGGGGGCGGAATGTTCCTATGAGACGCCCTTTCTTTCCATCATCAAGGACTTTACCGCCGAAACAGGCAAGCCCCTGTCCCTCTTTTTTAACCTCCAGCGAAGCCGTAACCCCGAAAGCGCCGGCTGGGGCTGCGTGGTGTACGAAAACGGCATGGAAAAAGACCGCCGCTTTGCATCCCTGCGGATCGCCGATTACGAAGAGGAAACCGCCCGCAAAATTGCCGAACAAAAGGCAGAAATGGAACGGGAAGGAATTCCCGAAGATGCCTATGACGACGACGATGAAGACGATTACAGGCCGCGCAGGTCTTCTGTGGAACGGTGCTGCGAGGAGGCCGCCAAAAAGCGGCATGACGAAGAAATCCTCCCCCTGCTGTATAACTGGGCCTGCGATTTCAGTACTCCTGCGGGCTGCCTTGCCGCAGTACAGGCCGCAGGAAAACTGCTTAAATATGTGCCCGAACAATTTCTGGACGAGGATCTCTGCCTTACCGCCATTAAACAAGACCCCGAGGCAATCAGGGCGGTTCCCACAACGCTCCTTACCGAAAAGATATGCCTTGCCATGGTGGAGTGGGCTCACAAACACCATAATTGGAAATATTTTTTGGAAGACCGCGCCAACTTTTTTAATTCTGAAAAATGCTGCCTTGCCGTAGTCACCGCAGACGGCTGCATGCTTGAGTATATTCCCGAAGCGCTCAAGACCAAAGAGGTCTGCCGCGCAGCCGTTTCCCAGGCCGGGCACAGCCTCGAATTTGTTCCCGAAGATCTAAAAACAGAAGAACTGTGCCGTATAGCGGTTGAACAAAGCGGCCATGCCTTCAGCTCTATCCCCCCTCAATTTGTTACCGGGGAAATTGTCCGTGTCGCTGTTGCCAAAACCGGTGAGGCT
>BNVF01000004.1 GCA_025997895.1 Spirochaetia bacterium | reverse complement strand
CTGGAAAAAGCGGTGCGCGAAAAGCGGCGGTCCGCTTTTTCCAGTACCCGCAGGGACTCGTCAAAGCCTTTGAGAAATTCCTGAAGATCGTCGGCAAAGAGGATCACCGATTGGCGATCAAAGCCACCTGCATCGCGGTTTTTGCTCTCTACAATATTGAGGTAGAGATCCCCCATGCGGTTTTCCTTGACATTAAAAAAATATGTCCTGTTTGGCAATAATACCCTGGTAGAAAAAAGTTCTCCCCGTACTCCCATGTTCTGCTCCTTCGTGCAATTCCTGTGGGCCTATATTCAGCCCTGATCCGCTTCGATTGTCATGCGGCGCTGCCACTCAATAAGATCCCGCTCAATGCGTTTGTCCGAGCCTTCGGCATCCGCCATGATGCGGAATACCGGCTCGGTGGCTGAGCCCCGCATCCAGATTGACGCGCTTGCTTTGCCTTCGATATTGCGGAAACAGATTTTCAGCCCCCCTTTGCCGGCTTCACCAAAACGGCTTATACCCCGCTTTTCTTCAAGCCCGTTATACGCAATGGCTTCCCAACTGTGTATGCCGTAACGGGTTTTGAATAATTCTTTTCTATCTTCCCAGTCCCTTAAAAATATTTTCTGATAACGGTCTTTCAGCAGGCTATGATCTTTTGTATTAACCTTTAAAACCGCCTCTTCGGCATAAGCGCCGGTGGTAATAAAGGGGGGAAGACTGGCGATAATGTCTGCAAGGCTAAAATCATCGCGGTAGAGCTCGGCCTGATCCGAAAGATCGCACCAGAGTTCAAAGAGGCCGCTCTTTTTTGCGCCGCTGCTTGCTGCGCCGCTACTTGCGCCGCTGCTTGCTGCGCCGCCGCTGCGCACCGCAAGCAATTTTACCAGGGCGAGTACGGTGTTGATAGGATCATGTACTGCTGCGGGGTGGGTGATGTTTCCGCCGGCGGAACCTTCGCCCAGTATACGCACGGCGTAGCCCCTTTCCCGGAGTCTGCGGGCAAGGCCCACCACATTTGCCTCGCCAACCTCGGCACGGAATACCGAGACATCAAAAGCCCTGGCGATGCGGTCAATCCGCATGGAGGTAGGATCATTCACCGCCACCGCCACTTTGGAGAGGGCGTTGCCTTTATTATCGTAAGCGAGCTCTCCGGTCCAGACCATGTGGGAAAGTTCCGCCACACAGGCCAGGGCGAACACTTCCTGGGCGTCAAGTATCCTCGCCTTTACGGTACCCGCGCCGACAGACCCGGCATCATCCCAGATAACCAGATTCCCCCGGTCGCCGTCGCAGTCCGGCACATAACCCATTATAAATGACGGGTCACGCCTGTGCAGTTCTTCCAGCAAAAGCCGGCAGGGTTCAAGGGACTCCCCTTCAGGCACAATGCGGTGGGCTATCTCCCCGGGCTTTGCGTTTATCGCCTCGAAGCTGATCCCCAGGCCGGCAAAAAAATCCCGGTCTATAGACACGGTTCTGGCTGAGCCGTTAAAATCGCAGACTATGCCCAGGGGCCGTTCCACCAGCCCCCGCTTGAGCGCCATCGCGATGGTTCCCATCGCGGCGATGTTGCCCGTCGCGGCGATGTTGCCCGCAACGGATGAATCATTCGCTGCTGCGGCGTTACCCGCAACAGCCGCGCCCCAGGCCACCTCGGCGCTGAAATCAAAGTACGCTTTGCGGGCTTCGCCCTTGGCCTCCGCCTCGGCGGCGTATACCTGCCTGAGCAGGCCAGGGTCGGCGGCTGGGTTCTCAATCTTTGCGGCGCAGTCTTCCCGGGCCAGCAGAGCGCGGAATTTTTCGATAAGTTTGGCTGTTTCCTCCCCGGCCAAAACCCCGCCGTCGGTACGGCCGAATTTCAGCCCGTTGTGGCCAATGGGGTTATGACTTGCGGATATATAGATAAAGCCGGCAGCCCCTGCGCCGCCAAAGCTGCGGGCCCATGCCATTATTTCCGGGGCGGCGGTAACACCCGCATAGCGAACCCGGCAGCCCGCAGACAGCAGCGCCGGGATCATCGCCTGGGCAATGACCGTACCCGTAGGTCGGGTATCGGCGCCCACCAGCACCAGCGGCGCATCATCCTGCCCTGCGTTTCCCGGCTGTGTTTCGCGGAGATATTCGGCAAAAACCAGCGCCGCAGCGGCCGCGATAATCCTGTGCGCCGGAGAGATCTGTTCCGCAGCGTCTTCCTCATCGCCGGAAACGGCAAAAACGCCCCGCCAGCCCGAAGCGGAAAGTATCATCCGCTCCAGCGCGGTTTGGACATCATCTTTTATCGACATGGATAATTAGTATATCTTGTCTGGGCGTTAAATACTACGGGCAAGGTCTCTGCATTTTGCACACTCCTCCGTATATCCCGAGGCGAGGCGGCACTGCCGGACCGCTGATCAGGCTGGGGAACGCCGCCTACGGAGCCCCGCAAGCGGGTCTCCTCCGGCTAAGAACCCAGCAAATGATCAGCGGCCCGGCAGTGCCGCCTCGCCTCGGGCCTTAGGGGTAAGTGTACAACCATCGCCATACTGGGACTCCTCGCACGGAGGGAACGCGCCTTATAACCGCAATGTGGCCAATTCCCGGCGGGCCTGCTGCTGGACAAGCCGGGGCTGGCTGGAGCTGTTGAGCAGGTTGAGTATTTTGACGCCGGTGTCGCTTAGGGGCGGGCCGGAAAAGCGGCAAAGCGCGCCTGTTGCGGAGGCGATGGCAAAAAGGGCCTGCTCGTGCCGCAGATTGGCAGTCGGGGAAGCGGCTTCAAAAAAAGCCTGAATGGCAATGCCTTCGGGGTCAACGCCGATGGCGCCTATGGCCTCGGCCGCCGCCGCCTTGATAACGCCGTCGTTCTCTTTGCGAAACACGTTGGTAAGCCAGGGGATGGTCTCCCTTGAGCCGATGCGGGCCAGGAGCCGCAATGCCTGAACACGGTATTGAATCTGCACCGGCGGGTGGGTAACTGAGGCGGTGGGGCCATAATCGCCACCGGCGGCTTCCATGAGATAAGCGGTCAAGGCAAGCTCGTTTTCCCCTACCCTGCCGGCTTCTACGGTTCTGGCTATAGCGTCAAGCCGGGTTTTGAGCTCGATCTCTTCAAAGCGAAAATAATAATCCGCCCAGGGAGAGGGAGGCGGGCGGCCGGTTCCGTAGGAGCCCTCAGGCGCGGGGCCGTAGACGGAGCGGCTTTGCGTGCGGGAACGGTCTTCAAGCCTGTAGGCGTAGAGTATCCAGTCCCGGCCGCCTGAATAGAGCACACCGTCATCGCCGAATGCGGGAATGGCGGCGGCGTTTTCCAGGGTGGTAAACCAGAGCCGCCTTCCGTCTTCGGTAAAGCCTGAGGCGCCGCTTTTGCTGAGCACGTATATTCCCCGCTCGTCGTATAACATTGCCGCCTCGCCGTCAAACGTACTGCTGTTTGCTGCGCCGCCGCTGCGCCCCAGGATTCGGATGTGGCTGTCTGCAGTCCAGAGTATCTGCCCGTTATCTGAAATTAATAATACCTGGCCGTCGTCAAGGGTTATTGCCGCCCGGTTTCCCCTGCTTGCCGCAGCAATGGGCGGCGAAGGAAGCCGGGAGATCGCCTGGGGCGTTTTGCCGCTTTCCGCCGGAACGTACCATTCTTCAAAATCCCCAATAATCCCGATATTGCCGTTTTTGTAAAGAACCATGAAGCGCTGGGCCCCTTCGCGTGAGGGACTGAGGGAGAGGAGCGCCTGGGGCATGGTGGAGAGTTTCCAGTTTTTGGTCTCCCCAAAAGGATCGATACGCAGCACCTCGGCGTTTTCCAGGGCCAGCAGAATCCCGCCGCCCTGATCCAGACCGGGACTGATGCTGATAGGCGAGTCAAACACTTTTGCCCAGAGCAGATTCCCCGACGCGGTATAGCAGGATAGTTTTTTGCCGGTAGGCACAAAGAGCCTGCCGTCCCAGCCGGCTATCACCAGTCCGGTAAGAGGCCCGCCGGGGTTCCGCCGCCACAGTTCCCGCCCTGCCCGGTTCACCGCGATAAACGCACCGGTAGTTCTGGAAATATAGGAAGTGCCTTCCCGTGATCGCGTAACAAAGGGACTGAGCCTGCCCCTGGCTGAATAATTCCACAGGGGCGTGCCTGCGGTGGAGTAGGCCCTGATATTTCCCCCGTCAAGCGCCACCACCGCCGACTGTGCCTGAACCGTGGGCAGCCCCATCACTTCCCCGCCCAGGGCCTGGCGCCAGAGGGGATCGGCGTTTACCTGCCCCCGTTCCCGGTCAGCCGAGGGCCCGCTTTGGGCGGCGAGACCGAGGGGAATGAAGAATAACAATGCAAAGCGTAATAATTTCATCTGTCTTAATTCTTATTGAATACCGCAAGACTTTCAATATGCGCGGTTTGTGGATAAAAGTCGTAGAGTTTGAGCGCGGCGAGTTCATAGCCGCCCAGGGTGAGGATTTTGCTGTCCCGGGCCAGTGTGGCCGGATCGCAGGACACATAGGCCAAAAGCGGCGGCCCTTCCGCAGCGAGCCAACGCGCCAGCGGGGCAGAAAGCCCCTGCCGCGGGGGGTCGGCAACGATGAAACCGTAATGCGCCGCCTTGCCACTGCCCGCCGTACTGCCGCCTGTTACACCCCTGCGCCGTTCTTGCAGCTTTGCCCAATCATCATCCCGCAGGGCGAAAAACTCAGTCTCTGTTCCCTTTATATTTTCCCGCGCCAGGGCAAGGGCGCTTTTATTTTCTTCCACTAAATCCGTTTTGGGGAACAAGTCCCCCAGAAACGCGGCAAAGGTCCCTACCCCGCAGTACAGATCCGCAAAGGCACGCCCCCGATCCGCCCCGGCGGCAATTTCCCGCAGATCCTCAATAAGCTTTTCCAGCATGAGACCGTTACTCTGAAAAAATACCCCCGCGTCCAGAGCAATTTCCTTTTCCAGCAGCCTGATCCGCCCCCGCTGCTTTCCGCCCTCGCTGAGCAAAAGCCCGTCCCTGGCGTAAACCGTGAATCGGTCCTTTTCAAGCGGCAGGGGGAAGGCAGCTTCGCCTAACGCAGTTTGCTGCGACGCAGTTTGCTGCAAAAGAGAGCGAATCCCCGGATCGGCGATGGGGCAGTCAGCAACCGGAACAATGTCTTCGCTTTTTCGGGCTTTCAGGCCAAAAGTTGCATAATGCTCAGTACCTTCGCTTGTGGACAAGCGGTGCTGCGCTGGGCGCACCCGTGCGGTACGGTTCGGATCGATTCTATGAAACTGCATACGGTTGCGGTACTCCCAGGGCGGCGAAGGTATGACCTCCGGCTCCGGGGGATTGAAACCGCCAATCCGGGCAAAATTATCTTTTAAGATAACAATTTTCGCGGCAACCTGCGTCTCGTAGCTGAGGTGCTGCAGGTTGCAGCCCCCGCACACGCCGTAAAAAGCGCAGGCGGGCTCTACGCGGTCAGGGGAGGTCTCGACAATTTCCAGCAATTCCGCCCGGGCCCAGGAACCGTGGTCTTCCGCAATGCGGCAGCAAACTGTTTCGCCGGCGGCGCTTCCCTCGATAAAAACACTTTTGCCCCCAATCCGGGCAAACCCCGCGCCCTTGCCGGCAATTCCCTCAACCTTGACTTTGAACACTTCAGACATGAGGGCTATTATATCACAAATTATTCACACTGCATGCAAATTTCATCTTCATTGTTTTTACCGATGGTGATAATGGTTGCGGAATGAGGAACACGGCACAGTGTGTTTGCGGCTATATCAATATTATCGGTAAAAAGATATGCCGGTTTTCGCTGCAGCCATGTTTCAATACGCTTATACACATCGGGATGGGCGCTGTTGTAACGCCGGTCGCTTGAACTACAGGTGATAATTATTTCAGGCGATGTCGCTTTAATAAATTCCTCTGTTACACCGTCCACCTGCCC
Source organism: Spirochaetia bacterium (assembly GCA_025997895.1). GTDB lineage: Bacteria > Spirochaetota > Spirochaetia > Treponematales > Breznakiellaceae > WQXQ01. The sequence continues at coordinate 103,336 of BNVF01000004.1, read as the reverse complement.
GTGGTGGGCGAGTTTCAGGATATGGGTCCCCAAAGCGCCTGATGCGAGCATACATTGAAAATCATCGTCGCCCATGAGACTTTTGGGAACCGCATCGCCGGGGAAAAAAAGTTTCTTCCCCTGATAGTTGAGCATGAGCGCCAGAGAAAAATCATTGAGTTCTGCGGAAAGCGCGTCCGCTTCTTCCATAAAGGAAGGACCTTGGAAACTGTTGTAGAGATCCGAATACCGTTTGAAAAGTTTTTGCGCATATTCAAACGAAGGCGCGATAACCTGGGCATCAAGGCCGGAGACAAGGGGGATTATATCCACCCCAGCGTCAACTTCAGTAACCGGGACGCCCTGTTTCCGTAATGTTGCAAGCAAACGGGCGTAACTGTTCATTGCTGCTATGAATTTGCGCGTACCTGGTGAGGTGTTTTCATCGGCACAAAGTTCCTGTGCGTTTTGGGGAAGCAGGCGTATCGTGATTAGTTTTTGTATCCTGCCGCCTGCATCTACGAATTGTTCCAGGCCGCAAATATGATCTTCGTGAGCATGGGTTATAATGGCGAGGTCAAGGACGTTTATGTTTTTTTTCGCAAGATAATCCTTTGTGCGTATGCGTCCTGAATCGCCGGAATATTCTTCGTCTTCGCCGGAGCCGCCGTCAATCAAGATAACAGACTGTGATCCACCCGCCGCAAGTTCAATCAGTATTGATTCGCCATAGCCAACATTTATAAAGGTAATACTGAGCACACAATTTCCCCTGGAGTCATGTCTTATGCTCCCTTTGTGTTAATTTACGCAGACTCCCGTTCCACGAGTCTGGTTTTTACGGTTTCCGTTACAGTGCTGATCTCTTCTCCTTCAATCTGCCTGAAAAGAAAGTCTACTGCGGCTGCGCCCATGTCCCGGGTATTTGCATCGACTGATGTGATCGCCGGTTCACAGGCTGTACAGAGACTGCTGTTGTCGTAGCCGGTTATAGCAACATCACCAGGTACTTTGAGTCCCAGGCTGTGCGCCGCCTTTATGGCTCCTACCGCGATGGTGTCGTTGGTACAAACAAGTGCCGTTGGGGGATGCGTTCCGCCCAGAATGTCACAGGCGGTATTATACGAATCATGTATAGTCGCATCGGCTGCTGCCATATAGCAGAGCTTTGATTCCAGGCCGTATTTTTTAAGCGCCTGCAGGAACGCCTGGTGCCTTCGGTTATAAATGAATTGCGTAAATCTACCTTCAATAATGCCAATATCCCGATGTTTTTTTTTAACCAGGTAATCGACTACCTGCCCAATACCGCCATGATCGTCTGTAAGTACGCTGCATACATCCGTATCTTCGGACCGGGAATTGACCAGCACCACTGGTATATGCCTTTGCAAAAAGCTTTGCAGCATTTTTGGCTCCGTATACGAAGCAAAAATAACGCCGTCAACCTGCTTTTGCAAAAGGGTATTGAATGAGTATTCGCGTAACGAGCCGGAGCTTGAAATATAGAGACTATAACCTTTTCCCCCGGTATGTTCAACAACGCTTTCAAGAATTTGCCCGTAGAATGGGTTGGTGATAACCGGAAACTGTTCCTTGTGGATGATAAAAGCAAAAGTTTCCGTTTTTTTGGTGATCATGGCCCGTGCAAGGGCGTTGGGCATATAGTTGAGTTCCTGTGCTGTATTGCTAATGAGTTCCAGTGTACGCGGTTTTACAGCGCCAGGGTTTGTAAACGCCCGTGAGACCGTAGACTTTGAAACACCTGCCACCCTGGCAATGTCAATAATGGTTGCCATATATTCCTGTCAATTCGCTACCGTTTCAGCATTTTGCGGACATAGCTGATAGAGAATAATAGCACCAGAACGGTCATAACGATTGAAGCCGCCGAGCCGTAGCCGACTTTCAGGCCCCGCACACCCTGCTGGTAGATAAACTGAGTCATGGTGGCGGTAGTATTGGCAGGCCCTCCCTTGGTCAGTATGTTCACCTTGTCAAAGAGGCGGAAGGTGTCGATGGTACGCATCAGGATAACCATCAAAAGACCGGGTGTAATATTGGGAATAGTTATCTTCCAGAATTGAACCCAAAGACCGGCGCCGTCTATTTTGGCCGCCTCGTACTGTACCTGGGGAATGGTCTGCATACTGGCATAGATCAGCAGAAAAGCCATAGGCGCATACTGCCACACGTCAATTACCAGAATGGCATAAAAAGCAGTCCTGATGTCCATGAGCCAGTTCACCGGCGCAAAACCCACAAGCCCCAGGAGTTGATTGATGATCCCGTAGTTATTGCTCAACATGGTCTGCCACATAAGCGCCGCTGTAACAGGCGGCATAAGCGTAGGAAACAATATCACTGTGCGCAGTATTTTATTGTCAGGAAAAGAATTGTTGACAAAGGCCGCCAGAAACAAACCAAAAGAAGTTTCGATAATCACCGCCAGAATTACAAATTTGACCGTGTTCCAGATAGCCTGGCGGAAATATACATTGCCAAAGAGATCGATAAAGTTATCGGCGCCGACAAATTTGGGAGCACCCCGGGCAAGAAAATAGTAATCGGTAAAGCTATACATTAATGTGAAGATTAGCGGAAAGATGGTAAAAGCCGCCAAAAGAAGCATGGTCGGGCTGGTCATCAATACCGCAAACCGTTTACTGTTTCCCACCTGTGGGCCCCCTGTTTACATTGCGCTTAATAAAATACGCCTAACGCTGTATCCGCTCTATAGCGGCTTTGGCATCGGCAAGCGCCCGGTCAACGTTCTTTGCGCCGGAAACCGCAGCGCTTAACTCGGCACCGTATACAGCTTCAATTTCGCTCCATGACGCCAGTCTGGGACGCACCACCGAGTCGATGGTGGCCTGCAGCAGGGTGGGATAATAGGAGTATTTGGCGGCAAGCACGGGGTCCGAGTATACACTCGTGCGTGTAGGAACGCCGCCGTTATCTGCCATGATCTTCTGACTTGCGCTGCTGGTTACGTATTGAAGGAATTTAAGCGCCAGTTCCTTGTGGGTAGAATTGGCGGTAACCCCCATCATCCAGTGGCCTATCATGCCGGTAGGATGGGCGGCGGCGGTTGGGCCGGATTTTCCGGGAATGACCGCCCAGGCGGCCTGGGCGTTGGCGCCGGAAATAAACCAGGAAGGCCAGCCAAGGGCCATACCGGCGTTTCCATCGGCAACCGCAGCGACCAGATCATTGCGCTCGTAGTTGGCGCCGCTTCCCAAAAGGTTGATATACATTTGCAGGGCGTCTTTGGCCGCCTGGGAATCCACCGTCACCTTGCCGCTTGAGTCAAACACATTTCCGCCGTAAGCCCAAAGCAGGGGCAGATAATCGCTTACAATGGGATTACCCTGCTGGCCGCGGATAACATAGCCCAGTTTGCCTGCACGTTTAAGCGTCTGGGAAGCGGCCAGAACCCCCGCCCAGTCAGTGGGGACTGCAATCTTGTTATTATCCAGCAGCGCCTTGTTGTAGAACAGGAGCTGCACATTACCCGCAAAAGGCAGCGCATACACATCGCCGGTACCATAGGGATTTTTGCCTATAGCCAGTGAAGCGGGAATAAAATCGGAATCACCGGTAAAGCCCAGTTTGGTCAGATTCGCGTAAATCCCGGCGTCGCATAATTCGGGCATCCATGGATCGTCGGCCATTGCCAGATCGTAAGCGCCGGCGGAGCTCCGGGAATCCAGAGATATCTTCTGTTTAAGATCATCAGCCTCAAGCCCCAGAATCTCAATGGTACAGTTGTTATCCCGCTCAAAAGCGGCTTTTACCGATTCGATGGCGGTAACATGGAGCCCGCCCCGTGCAGCAATAACCAGTTTCTGGGGTCCGCTTTGCTGCTTCTGTGAGTTGCCGCCTGCAAAGCAGGGCGCCAAAGCCAGGCACAACACCAGTGCTGCGGCAATCAATACTTTCTTTTTCATTTTTTCCTCCAAACATAATTATTGAAAAGAACGGTCCAGGCCGTTCATAATTCACCTAACAATTATTCCTTTACCGCCCCGCCTGAAAGACCCCGGATCAAAAAATTCTGGGCAAAAACCACAAAGAGAATAATCGGCGCCATGGAGATGACCCCGCCGGCGGCGATATTGCCCCACTGTGCCAGTTCCTGTTCGCTGTTCAGAGTCGCCAGGAGCAGGGGAATGGTAAACTGCGAAGGGGACTGCACAAAAATCGCACCGTAGAGGTACTCGTTCCAGGAAGTCATAAACGAGAGTATAGCCCCGGCGGTAATCCCCGGCAGCACCAGAGGCAGCACAATACGGGTGAAAAGCTGCAATTCACTGGCGCCATCGATCTTGGCGCTCTCCTCCACTTCAACCGGCAGTTTCTCAAAAAAGCTGATCATGAACCAGATGATAAACGGCAGATTGATAAGGATATGGGCGGCGATAAGGGGTATCCTGGTTCCCAAAAGCCCGACCCTGTTCATCATAATATAGAGGGGAAGCGCGAAGGCGATAGGCGGCAGTATCCTCACCAGCAGCACCCAGAACATAAGCGAACTTTTATAACGCAGCCGGTAACGTACACGGGCCAGAATATAGGAACAGCACAGCCCGATGACCAGCGCCAGCGCCAGTGACAGCAGCGTTACCCAAAGACTGTTCAGAACCGAAGCTACAAAGTTGTTCTTGCCGAACATGGCGGCAAATTGTTCCAAAGTAAAGGTTTTGGGGAAAAAAGAAAGGGCGCTGGACAATTCTTTTGAAGAGCGGATAGCCAGGGAAAACATCCAGTAAATAGGCAGAAAAGTCCACCCCAGTATCAAAACCAGTACGGGAATTTTTAGAAAAACCCCTTTTTTCATTATAACCCTACCATATTCACGATTCACGTTTAATATAATGCAACTCACCTGATGTATAAGTATTTATGGGAACGTTCCCATAAATATAAGGTTATCACAGTAATTTTGAGCTGTCAAGAGAAAAGATATTAAAAAACGGTTAAACCCGCTGCTTGCGAGGTTGGTTGATTGCCACAACCGCGACATAAGGGTACAATACTTCCTATGGTTCAAAATGAAATGTGGTTCGAAAGTGATGACGGAACCAAGCTGTTTTTGCGCCGCTGGCTGCCGGCTTTGTCCGGTGCGGAAAAGCCTGCGGCAGTACTGCACATTGTGCATGGCATGGCCGAACACGCCGGGCGTTACGCCAGGCTGGCGGAAAAACTCGTTGATGCGGGTATTGAGGTCTGGGCTGCGGATCAGCGGGGACATGGCAAAACCGCGGATCTGAACATAAACGGGCCCGCCCTGGGCGGGCTTGGTGGACACTGCGCCGACCGGGACGGCTTTGAGCGGGTTAGCGCCGATGTGCATGCCATCAATAAAGAAATATGCAAGACGTATCCTGACACTCCCCTCTTTGTGCTGGGACATTCCTGGGGTTCCTTTATTACCCAGCACTATATTGAACACCACGCGGGGGATCTTGCCGCTCACGGGAAGGGCCTGGCAGGCTGCATACTTTCCGGCTCCAGGGGGCCTGACGGCTTTAAGGTAAAAGCAGGCGTTCCGGTGATGGCGCTTTTGGCTATGCTTTGCGGCCAGCGCAGGGGATCGCCCCTTGCCAGAATGATAGCAGATGGCCCCTACAACAAGCCCTTCAGACCCAACCGGACTTCTTTTGACTGGACTTCCAGAGATGAAAAAGAAGTGGACGCTTATGTGAATGATCCCTGCAGCGGGAATCTCTGCTCCACCGGTTTTTACCGGGATCTTATCAGGGGCCTGTACCGGATTCACCTGCCTGAGGCAATGGCGCGGATAGACCCCGCTCTGCCGATCTATATTTTTTCCGGCAGCGCCGATCCGGTGGGTGATATGGGTGCCAGTCCTACCGCGCTGGTCAACGCCTACCGGGCGCTGGGGATCAAGGATTTGGAGTTTGTGCTGTACCCCAACGCACGGCATGAAACCCTCAACGAAACCAACCGGGAAGAAGTGATGGATAACCTGCTCTCCTGGATTCGCCGGCGTCTTGGCGCAAAGGAATAATCCGGCGTTATGCGATTTAGATATTCAACCGAAGAAAACGGCAAACTGGTCAAGAAAGCCCTGGTCTATACCCGTGATGAACACGGGATCAATTTTGCCGATGTGGATGCCGAGGCGGTGAGCATCGTTCAAAAGCTCAAAGCATCCGGCTTTGATACCTACATCGTAGGCGGCGCGGTGCGGGATTTGATCTTGGGAAAGAAGCCCAAAGATTTTGATATCGCCAGCGAAGCAAGCCCTTCGCGGATAAAAAAAATATTCCGCAACTCACGAATCATAGGCCGTCGCTTCAGGCTGGTTCATGTCTACTTTGGCCCCCGTATCTTTGAGGTATCCACTTTCCGTTCCCTCAAGGACGGCCCCACCAGCAACACCTTTGGTACTATAGAGGAAGATGTGATGCGCCGGGATTTTACCATGAACGCCCTGTTCTACGATCCGGGGCAGCAAATCGTGGTAGATTATGTGGGCGGCATGAAGGATATCCGTGAAAAGCGGGTGCGTCCCATCATTCCGCTGCCCACTATTTTCAAGGACGATCCGGTGCGTATGATCCGCGCAGTCAAATATGGCGCTGCCGCCGGCTTTACCCTGCCCCTCCCGGTCAAGTGGAAAATCAAAAAACAATCGCCGCTATTGGCCGCCATTTCACCTTCCCGGCTTACTGAGGAGATTTTCAAGATCATCCATTCATCCCAGGCAGGACGTATTGTGGAAGCCCTGGACAGCATGGGCCTGTACGCCTATCTCCAGCCCGCCGCCGTAAAACTTATGCGCGAAAATCTGAACTTTCGCAGCCGCTATTTGCGGAGCATAGCCGCCCTGAACCAGGACGGTTTCAAAGATCTTCCCGGCGAAGCCCTGGGCGCGCTGATTAATGATTACCTTGAAGACATTACCGACTGGGAACGGGGCATCGTAGAAAATTACAAAATCGTCTTTGCCGCTGCCCGCAGCTTTGTACTCCCCATGAACCCACCCCGCTTCGAGCTGGACCACGCAGTCCGCCGCTTCTTCGCAGCCCACGGCGTTACCGTCAAAAAATCCCACTTTATGGAACGCCCCCAGCCGCCTGTCCATGAAGGTGCTGACACTCCCGATGCCGAGCCCCGCAAGCGGAAGCGCCGCCGGAGGAAACCCAAGAGCGAGTAAACGGAGATTTACCGAGTTAGGTGTTAAAGCTATTGCTGTCCGTAAACGCCGTAATGTACCTTTTTTGAATCAAAGCGATTAGCACTTTGAGGTTTTTTTGCAGGATACCCAAGAGCTATCACCGAAAAGGGAACTATATGGGAAGGCAGCTTGAAACGGGCGGATAAAGCAGCCACACGGGACTTGTCGGGATACCAGCCGAGCCAGACGCCGCCCAGGCCTTCATCAACAATTTGCAGGAGTATATTCTCTGTTACAGCGGAAAGATCCTGCACCCACCAGATATCATCCGGATTTTTCGGAGCACCGGCATTAAGATCAACACAAACAGCTATAGCCGCCGCTGCCTCGGTACACATTTTGGAATAGGGGCTCATACCGGCTATCGCATCAAGATCTTCCCGTTTGGTCACAACGAGAAATTCCCAGGGCCTCCTGTTATGGGCCGAAGGGGCCTCAAAACCGGCTCTGAGTATATGTTCTATTTTTTCAGTTTCTACCGCTTTGGGTAAAAAATTCCGTACCGAACGGCGTTCCAGAATTGCAGACATGGTTGCTCCTGTTAATGACGTTAAGCTATTTATAGATCGAAGAGTGAAATAAATCAACAGGGTATAATTTTTTATGTAATTTATTGGCTGTTGTTTAACAAACTTGTTTGTCAGACAACAGTCTCTTTTTATTCGTTATCTAACACAAAATGAAGCGGCATTGTCTCCGGATGTAAATGTCAGTTTCTTGATATCCACCGCAAAACCATTTGAAGTGTTTACGCCGCCTTCCACTTCGATGGTCAATGTTCCGGTATGTCCATGCAGATACTGAGCTTCGCCAATATACCCTAAAAACCGATGGGCATATTGGATGTTGAGCTTGGTAATCGATGTTAAGACCCTTTTCTCATCATCCGCAGTTTGTTCCCTGAACTGGGAACCCGCAACATGGCATACCGGACAGTTGGCCGGAGTGCTATCTCCTTTTGCAATCGCGGCATAATCCTTCAAAGGTAATTGCGTGTGAATCAATGGTGAAGCCGCTTTCTTCCGCTGAGTTAATGAGGGCGGCTGCCATCCGGAAACACTGGAAAAAAGCATCCAAACCCGGTATACTCACCCTAATGAATCTTGAAGCTTTTATACTTGGAAGCGGGGGTATGATGCCCCTGCCAAACCGGCATCTGACATCGGTACTGCTGCGGCGGGAGGGAGAGCTGTTCCTCTTTGACGGCGGCGAAGGAACCCAGGTGGCGCTGCGGCGGCTCAATCTGCGCTGGAAAAAGATTTCCGTCATTTTTATCAGCCACACCCACGCGGATCATGTTACGGGCATTCCGGGGCTGCTCATGCTCTCTTCCCAGGTAGACCGGGACGATCCGCTCTACATTATCGGGCCGCCCAGGATTGCCGAGTACATCGAAGCCAACCGCCGGGTGCTGGATATGTATATCAATTACGAAATTGTGGTGCAGGAAATTACCGAGCCGGGCATCGTGTACCAAGGGGACGGGTTTCATGTGCGCTGCTTTCCCCTGCGGCACACCAAGCCCTGTTACGGTTACGCCTTTGAGGAAGACATCAGGCCCGGCGAGTTTCACCCGGAAAAGGCCGAAGCCCTGGGCGTGCCCCGGGGGCCGCTCTGGTCAAGGCTCCAGGGGGGGGAGAGTGTCAAGGCAGCGGACGGCAGGGAAGTGCAGCCTGATGAAGTGCTGGGCAGGGCCCGCTCAGGGAGAAAATTCTCCTTTGTTACGGACACCCTGGCCTTCCCGGAAATCGCGAAGGAAGTTTCCAACTCCGATCTCCTTGTCTGCGAGGGTATGTTTGAAAAAGATCTGGCCGAGGACGCCCGCTCCAAAAAGCACATGACTGCCGAGGAAGCCGCCAAAATCGCCGTGGCCGCCGGGGGTATCAAAAAGCTGGCCCTCATTCACTTCAGCCCCCGCTATACCGAGTTCAACCTGAAACAGCTTTTAAAAGAAGCCCAGGCGGTGTTCCCCGATACAGTGCTCGCCAGAGACCGGACGGTACACCCTATTGAATTTGTGGATTGAGGTGCGCTGATCTTTGGTATTCTGCGGGAAGTTCCGCAAGGCCGGGACTTCTGCCGCTGGAGACATAGCTGCGGGCGCAATAGTTGGCGAAGCGCAGACGTTCAGCAGGGGGCCATTCCATACACGCGGCAAATGCCCAGGCTGCGTTAAAATGATCCCCGGCGCCGGTGGAAATTTTCGGATGCGGGATAATGGTATTTTCCGCAGTGAAGGTTCCTTCGGCGGTTTTTGCCAGGGCGCCGTCATGGGAATGAATGATGATCTCGTCAATAGCATAGGTTTCAGTCAATTTTTCGGCAACGCCGGCCAATTCTCCGGACTGTATCCCTGCCTCCTCCAGTAAAAGGGCTTCATTCCGGTTGAGGCTGAGAATCGTTGTCCTCATGGCGCTAAACTGTTCTATCAGTTTAAGGATATGGCGGACTTCATCGCCGCTCTTTCTGCTGAAGTCGCAGAGATCAAAAAATACGAATTTTCCCTTGTCAGGTTTTAACAGGGCAGCGCATTTTTCAAAGAGTTCCCGCCAGAGTGTATCCATAAAAGCCAGTTCGCTCCAGTTAAGGCAGGCAATGAGATCCGCCTCGCATAGGAATGTTTTATAATTCTCTGTCCCAGGGGTTTCCCCCAGAGCCTTTTCTATCAGTGCCCAGGGCTTGCCTTCCAGCACATAACGGGGGCTCAGAAAAATTTTCCCGTCATCAAATTCCAGGGCGGTGGCGGTTCCGGCAGGGGCAAAGGAAAAGGCCCTGCCGGGAAGAGCGGAAAAAACCGGATCAAACTTTCCCTGATCCCCGGAAAGCATGCCGATGGCGCATACCTCCGCCCCCAGGGCGGCGATTCCCCGGACAAAGTTGGGCATATTGCCCCCCATGCGCCTGTCCAGAATATCCAGTTCCAGACTGGCGCTTTTACCTGAATGTTCGGCGATCCATGTTCCGAATTCCCGGATGGTCCTGAAATGGACAGACGGCTCTCCATAGGTTTCCGATTTTAACACCGGCTTTGCAATGGTATCAATGAACCCGTCAAAACCGGCCAGGACTTTGCAATTTTTGCCGCTCTTCATAACGCGGATGTGGCTTCCCGATCCGCCACCACAAATAGATTGGGATGATTCTGCAATATACTGGCAGGCACTAAAGTATCTACAGGTCCGCGCAGAGCCCGGCGCAAAATTTCCGCTTTGTGGGCTCCGCTGGCAATAAGGATAACCCGTTTCGCCTCCATAATGTGCAGCAGACCCTGGGTAATTCCATATTTCAGATCATGCTCTTTGGTAAAATATTTGCGCATCACCGATTTAGTCGTTTCTGACAGGGGGATGACATGGGCCTTTAGGTTAAAGTCAACCCCATCCTCATTAAAGCCCAGATGCCCGTTCATACCTATTCCCAATACGCTTAGATCCAGGGGACCGTACTTTTCTATATACATATTGAGATTGCCACATTCGACATTCAGATCTTCAGCCTTTCCGTTTATTATGTATGCTTCCAGAAAAGGTTTGCTGAGCTTTTGAAGCAGCTTGGTCCAGTTAAACCATGCGCAGGAACCCTGATCATCGGGACCCAGGCCAATCCATTCATCCAGGGATACATACCTGGTACGGGAAATATCAACTTCCCCGGCATTGACCATTCCGGCAAATTGCTCCACCATCCCCAGAGGGGTGTCCCCGCCCGGGAAACTTATCAGGCTGTTTTTGCTCCGGGGAATACCCTCTGCCGCCAGTTGGGCCGCTTTTTGGGACATTTCCCGGTAATTTTCACAAATGATCAGATTCACACGCTCCTCCTTGCAGACAGGCTATTGAATATACCATATTTTCCTTTGATTTTATGCAATCAAAGGCTAGTGGAAAAATGATCTTCTTTATGCTATAAAACCCTCATGATAACAGTACAGAATCTTTCAAAACGCTACGGAAAAGTGGAAGCGGTGCGGGATGTTTCCTTTTCCGTGGGGACCGATCAGGTGCTGGGTTTTCTGGGGCCCAATGGCGCGGGAAAAACCACGGTCATGAAGATACTCACGGGCTACCATTTTCCTTCCGGCGGAAAAGCACTGGTAGACGGTATTCCCGTGGACGAAGACCCGGTGGAGGTGAAAAGGCGCATCGGCTATCTGCCGGAAAACGTACCCCTTTACGGCGATCTTACCGTGGACGAGTACCTTGGCTTTATCGCCGATTCCCGGCTTATTCCGCTGCATGAGCGCAGGGAAAAAATCAATGCCTGCCTTGAATCCTGCGGGCTTACGGCCTACCGTTCCCGGAAAATTGAGACTCTTTCCAAGGGCTACCGCCAGCGTACCGGCCTTGCCCAGGCCATACTGCATGATCCGCCCATTCTTATTCTTGACGAGCCCACCACCGGCCTTGACCCGAATCAGATCATCGAAATACGTTCCCTTATCAAGGAACTGGGCAAGCGGAAAACCGTCATCCTCTCCACCCACATTTTGCAGGAGGTGGAGGCAATTTGTTCCCAGGTGCTCATCCTCAACGAGGGGCGCATTGCCGCCCAGGGACGGCCTGAGGAAATCGCCGGTACCATGAAAGGCGGGGACACCTGGGAGCTTATCCTGAAAGCCGCCGGTAGCGCCTATGGCGATAGCGCCTATGGCGATGGCGCGCAAGCCGCAAACGCTGAAACCCTGCGGGTCAGGATTTCCCAGCTTGGGTCGGATATTGCCGTAGGAGCGGCGGAAAATGCGGACGGAGGAACGGTTCATTTGAACTTTTTCGTCCCCGCGGGGAATGATGTTGCGGACGGGGAGAAAATATTTGACTGGGCGATTGCCGGGGGCCTTAAAATACTGGGCATGACCCGGAAGAAACTCAGCCTTGAGGATATTTTCGTTAAACTTACCGCCGAAGAAAAAGGAATCTCCAGGGAGGCGGAAAAATGACAGTCTTGTCAAAGCGCAACAGGTCAGGATTACAGCGCACACTGGCGCTGGCGCGGAAAGAACTCTATTCATATTTATACGCCCCGGCTTTTTACGGCGCGGTGGTTTTCTTCCTGCTCTTTTGTTCAATATGGCTCTTTTATTTTCAACGTTACTTTTCCAGAGACCTCGCTACTCTGCGTCCCTATTTCGCCGCCTTTCCCCTGGTTTTCATTCTGGTCATTCCGGTGATCACCATGAAAAGCTGGGCCGAGGAACGAAAAACCGGCAGCGTGGAGCTGCTCCTTACCCTGCCCTTCTCCGAATGGAATCTGGTTATGGGAAAATTTCTTTCCGCCCTGTCAATACTGGCGATGATGCTGGCCCTTACTATACCGCTGCCCTTAAGTCTGCGCAGCCTGGGGGATTTTGACGGCGGCATGATCTTCTGCGAATACCTGGGGGCACTGCTTCTGGGCGCAACCGCTACCGCCCTGGGGCTGCTCCTCTCGTCGCTTTCAAAGAATCAGGCCGGCAGTTTCCTTGGCAGCGCGGCGGCGCTTATGGCGGTGATGCTGATTAATCAGCTCACGTTTTCGTTTAACCTGCCCCAGTGGCTTACCGGGTTTATCAATTTTATTTCCCTTTCCTTTCATTTTGAAAGTTTCTCAAAGGGGCTTATAGACAGCCGGGATCTCGCTTTTTTTGTACTTACCACGGCGCTGTTTTTGTACATCAATACCCGTGTTATCCTTTTCAGGAAGTGGAGCTGAGTATGACCAGAAGACAGACAGCGGTATTAACTTTTTTATCGATCGTTGCCCTGATACTGGCCCTTATGGTGAGCCGGCGGTTCTGGTTCCGTCTGGATCTTTCCCGGAACAGGGCCTATACGATCTCAAAAGTTTCGCGTAACATTCACAACGAAATACCGGATCAGGTGCGGATAACCTACTACCTTTCGGACAGACTGCGTGCGGTTTCTCCGGTACCCGGTGAAATTGAAGATCTGTTGCGGGAATACACCGCCTATTCCAGGGGAAAAATCAGGTTCAGTGTGCGGGATCCGGTAAAGGCCCAGCTTGCCGAACAGGTGGAACAGATGGGTATAATACCCCAGCAGATTCAGACCGTGGAGGAGGATCAGTCAAGTCTGGCAACGGTATACTCAGGCATTGCCATTGAATACCTTGACCGGATCGATGCGCTGCCGGTGGTGTTTTCCCTTGACACCCTTGAGTACGATCTGACTTCCCGGATACGTTCCCTGGTGCATGACAGCGAACGCCAGTTGGGGGTTATAGTAGGCGACAGTTTCCGCCAGTGGAACCAGGATTACGGCTATCTCAATCAGTCCCTGACAAGGGCGGGCTACCGGGTACGTTTAATTTCTCCGGGAGATGAAATTCCCGATACCCTGCCGGCGCTCTTTGTGCTGGGCGGTGCCGAAGAACTGGACAGTTGGGCATTGTACCGCATTGACCGCTATATCCAGCAGGGCGGAAAGGTTCTTTTCGCGCTTGAAAGCATCTATGTTGATACCGTGAATGGTACCCTTGAAGCGAGAAGACTCAATGACCAGGGCCTCCTTGAGATGGTCGCCGCCTACGGCGTTATGGTGCGGCCGGAGCTTGTACTGGATCGCAGCGCTCTGACTCTGCAATACCAGACCAGAACCGCAAGCGGCGCCATGCAATACCGAATCATCCGTTATCCCCACTGGATTGGAATTTCCGCAGGAAACGCAAACCGTGAGCACCCGGTGAGCGCCCGTTTTTCAAGGCTCGATCTCTTCTGGCCCAACCCGCTGGAACTCCATGTCGGCGAGGGGGTGGAGACAGTGCCTCTCTTTACCAGCAGCGCCGAATCCTGGCTCATGCGGGACCAGTTTTTCACCAGCCCGGAAATTGCCTATTTGTTTGAGCGGGACGCCGCCGAAACCAGAGGTATTAAAATCATCGGTGCCAGTCTTTCAGGAACTTTTCCCAGTTGGTTCAAAGACGCGCCCAAGCCGGTACGGGAAGGATCCGGCGAGGAACTCCCGGATATGCCTGCCGCCCCCGGAGCTTCGCGGATTATTGTGATAGGCAATGTCAATTTTGCCACCGGCATTATCAACGCCACAGAGGGGTATTCAAACCTGGACTTTCTGCTTCAGGCCGCCGACTGGCTGGGCAATGACGACGATATTATCGGAATACGGAACCGGGAATTCCAGGCAGGCCGCCTTGACCGGATAATTGATCCTGAAAAGCGGGCTGCCGCAACGGGGCTTGTGCAGATCATCAATGTGATACTGGTGCCGCTTGCGGTTATCATCGCGGGTTTTGTCCTTTCATGGAGGCGCCAGGGGAATGGATTGCGACGCAGAGCCCGTTCTGTAAAGGAGCATTCTGATGACGTATAAGAAACAGCTTACAATACTTTTATCTATAATCGGGGCACTCTGCCTTATATACATTTTGAGTATGGTTTTTGATCCTGAGCGGGTGGGTTCCAGATCCGCCGCCTATACCTGGCTTGACTCAAAACTCATCAACCAGATTGACCGTATCAGCATAAGCAGCGCCAGGGAAACAAACCTGCTGGTACGGAAAAACAACGAATGGTTTGTTGCACATAACGGAAAGGAATACCCTGCCAGACAGCTTCGGGTGGATGATTTTATCGGCATATTTACCAAACGCGCCCCCTACCCACTGCGTTCCTCAAGCCCTTCTTCCCACGAGCGGCTGGGACTTGCCGAAGAGACCGCCGCACGGATCACCATCTCCGGCGGGGCGGGGCTTCCCCTGCTTGATATTCTTGTCGGTTTAACAGATACCACCGGCAGGGATGTGTACCTGCGCAGGCAGGGGCAGAACGAGGTACGATCAGGGGAGAATAAATTCAACGCCTATATTTCAGGCGCTCGCAGTTCGTGGTACAATCTCCGGCTCTTTCCCGAAAGCGAGGACGCCAAACTGGATGTTGATGGCGTGCAGCGCCTTACGGTACACACCGCCGGCGCCGAGCCCCAGGTTTTTACCCGCTGGAACAGGGAGTGGACTTTCAGCGGTTTAAGCATAACCGATCCTGACATGGGCAAGGTGGACGCTTATATCCGGGGCATACTCAATACCGAAGGGGATGATTTTGACGAAACCGTAAGCCCCGCTGACCCCATGTTTGACCACAGCCGGCTGACGCTGGAATTGGGAAACGGCAGCGTCAGAACTCTGCGCTTGAGCGCTCCCGGCGAAGACAATCGCCGCTATGCGCTGGTGTCAGGTTCGGATTATGTGTATTCGCTGGCAGGCTGGGCGGCGGAACGGCTCTTTAAGACTGCCGCCGATTTTGAGAAGCAATAAATGCCCGGTACTTTTCGGGATCGCTCTTGAACGCTACGATGTGTGAAACCGGGTCCGAAAGGGCCCGTTCAAGGGCTTCGTTGGCTTCAAACATCAGCCGTTCAGCGTCAATAAGCCTGCCTGAGCGTGAGGAAAGGCCGGCACAAAAATCGGTCTTTGATCTTACCACGCCGGCATATTTGCTCAAAATACGGTTGTGAAATTCCTCGGCCTTGGCAAAACCTGTTTCAAGATCGATATTGGGATAAATGACCGAAATACCGTTTTTCCCTTTTTCAAAGATCAGATCCCGCAGGGTAAAGTAATGTATTGCGTCTTCGGCGAACTGGTTAAAAAAGCGATCGTCCACCGGGCTCTTGAATTCCATCATTACCAGCGTTAGGTCCTGTTCAAAAGAAGCGCAGCGGTGCAGCTCTGACTCAAGCCGGTCTACGGTGTATTCTTCCCAGCCGATATTTCCGTGAGGTGAATAGAGACCCTTGGGGCTGTCCTCCACAGTGCGTTCGCCATCGGTACGTTCGTCAACGGCGGACTCGCCGACGGCGGGCTCGCCGACGGCGCTATCGACAACGGTATTATCAACAGGGGAGGTTTCATTAAATGGCGCGTAACGTTGTTTTTCGCCGGACTTCCCCAGCAGCGATTCCAGAAGCAGGGTAAAAAAGGCCAGCACCAGACCGCAGAGCACCAGGAGCAGGGTCTCTTTACATATACCGGTGAGGAGACCGTAATCCAGAGCACCCGCTCTTGCCTCTATGTTGACGTTCCGCATATTCTGGATACGCAGCGGCAAATACAGGGGCTGCCGTGAAAAATCGAGCCGGTTTTTAAACCGGGGGGAATTGTTCACCCAGTTGATGGCGCTGTCTTTCTGCCGCTCAAAGGCATATTCGCCGTTGGGCCCGGTGATGATCAGCGCCTCCAGAGTTCTGCTTGACCCCAGGGCGTCGGTGATGGTCTCGATAAAAGGCTCGTCCATAAAGCCCAGCACACCCGCCGAGCTGGCCAGATCGGCGATGTCAAAGAATTCCCGTTCCGCCACAATCCGGCGTTCATCAACGCTGATATAGATTCGGATAAGCGCGGAAACCAAAGCCACAAGATACACAATTATACAAAACGAAGCGATAATCGCGGAGATGATCGAACTTTTTTTAGGCCTGTCATTTTTCTGCATAAGTTATTGTATTCATTTTCGGAATGTTCTGCTAGATTGATTACAAGAAGTGGAGAAGAAGCATGAATTTACGAGAATATTCCCTGCCTGTGGGCTGGTATCCACAGGACTCCGCCGAAATTTCCCGTTTTTTGAGGGATTTTACTCCCTTAACAGGCAACGCCGGGGCCGCCATTGCACCCCATGCGGGCTGGTTCTTTTCAGGCCGCATTGCCGCCAGGGCGGTCGCAAGTCTCGATCCTGCGGCCGAGACCGTGGCTGTCCTGGGCGGCCACTTGCCCGCCGGCGCGCCGCCCCTTTTTGCCACAGAAGACGCAGTGCAAACTCCCCTGGGGCCTATGGTCATAGACGCCGCGCTGCGTTCCCTTTTGTTCACCGCCCTTGAAGGTAAAGAAGACCGTTACCGGGACAATACCGTAGAAGTGCTCCTCCCCATGCTGCGCTTTTTCTTCCCCCAGGCAAAACTCCTCTGGCTCCGTCTCCCCGCCGAACTTTCCTCGTTTGAGGCAGGCAAAAAAATAGCCGCCGCGGCGCAAAAGTTAAACCGTAAGCTAACCGTACTTGCTTCCACCGATTTAACCCACTACGGCTCCAACTATGGTTTTACCCCTCATGGCAGTGGCGCGGAATCTCTCACATGGGTAAAAGAGGTTAATGATAAAAATTTTATTCGTGCCGTAGAATCCGGCAAGAGCGGCGCGGTGCTGGAACGGGCGGAGCAGGATCAATCCTGTTGTTCCGCAGGCGCGGTTCTTGGCGCTATGGGCTTTGCGAAAGAGCGCGGCCTGGGAAACGCCCGGCTGCTGGAATACGGAGTAAGCGCCGACGCTTTACCCGGGGAAGAAGCGGAGTCCTTTGTGGGGTATGGGGCGTTTGTGTTCTAGGAGCAGCCCAATACCCGGTCTATCTCGTTAATACAATGATTTTTTACCGCCGCAATGAGTTCGCCTGGGGCAAGTTCAGGGTAACGGCGCTTAAAAGCCGCCGCCTGGGGGAGCAAGGTGGTAAAGACCTGCCGGTCGCCGGCATTGATACCGGTATCGGCGGCATTGTTTGGCAGGGCGGCGATGGCGTTTTTATATTGGACAAGAAATTCGGCGGAACTCATGAGCGGCCTGCCGGGGGCAAAAATTTTGAGCATGCGTCCGTTACGGGATCTGTTTTGTGTAATAACGACAGGAACCCCAAGGCCCGGGGCGCTGATAACTTCGGCTGTCATGGAAGCGGCCTTTTCTTCAAGCTTTTTGCGGTAGAAACGCAGAGAAGCGGTTTCATAACAGGGGGATTTTGCGGCAGCGACGGCGGCCGCTACTGCGCTCGCTACTGCGCTGGCTGCGCCTGCGGTCGGCGTTTCCTCATGCGGCAGGAATGGCGTGCGGTAGAGGAAGTTTGAAAATAGCGACTCCAATGGGGCAAGGCGGTTTTGCTTTTTGCCAAAGAAAGGGAAGATGTAGGTTCCCCGGGCGTAGGTTTTTGCCTGTGGATAGGAAAAATCCGCACCGTAAAGCGTTATGCGCTCTGCGCCAAGATTTTCGGCAAGAGAGAGACAGGCATAGGTAACGTTGCCGCCTGAGGTATCAAGCAGGGGCAGGGGCCGCCAGCGGCGGGAAATGTACACTGCCAGGGGATGACCGCCTGAGAAGAAAAAAGGCGAGTCCGAAAGCCCCCCAAGCAGCGGCGGGCTGGCAATATCCAGGAAGAGGGGAATGTTCCGGCAGGGACAGCCCATAAAATGATAGTAGCTGATATGCTGGCAGTCTATGGAGACCACCGCGTCAGGCTCAAGGCCGCTGTGCAGCAGCGCGGGAAGGGCGGTATCTGAGCTGATGATAAAGGTCTTTTCGGCCTTGTGCTTTTTTAAAAGAGGGATCTGCTCATCCAGCGAAGGGCCGGCAGCGCAGATTGCCGCTTCCCGCACCGGCGCCATGCTTTTGCCCTGCCCTTCCGCTGTCCTGAGGTTACGGATAATATTCGAAAACCAGCGGCCGCCAAAGTGGGCCTGTACCGAATAATCGGCGGAGACTTTTTCTATACTGCGCTGAATGGTATCGGCGGCGGCATTGAAACGGGGAAGGTCCTGTTCGGTTCTTGCCCTGAGGGGCAGAGTCCTGATGCCCCCCGCAATGGCCGGACGGTAGTGATCAAGTATGAAGCTCTCCAGTGTTTCAGGCGCCGGATCAACGAGGAGCGAGAAACGGGGATCCCCCAGAATTTTGATATATTCCCTGGAACAAAAAAGTTCGGCAATGCCGTTGATGTCGTAATCGATAACCAGTACATGGGCAACGCCGGGGTGGTTCAGTGCCGCTTCGGGGCCATAACCCCCGCCAAGTCCCAAAAACACCACAAAACCTTCGTCCTTCAAAATTGAAACCAGCCGCTCGCCCTCGCGCCGGGGATCGATCATGGAATGTAAGGGATGGGCCGCGCCGGTACGGTCAACCAGAGCAGGAACAATTTCACCTGAGCGGGATTCAAGGAAGCGATAACGGTTCAAGGTGGTCTCGGCGCCGGAGAGCCGGGAGCACAGCCCCGGATTGTGGGAGAGGGCCAAAAGATTCCGTTCAAAGTAGTAGCGCCTATCCACGGGTTTTCCCCCTGCAGGGCCCGGCGATTTTTTCTATTGCCATCCGTATATCGTTAGCTGCAACTTCTTTTACTTCCGGGAAAAGCAGCGGCGCCAGTTCACCTTTCAATAATTCCCCAAAGCGATCATCGTCCAGCGCGTTTATCAATGCGTCCGCGCCTTTTTCGCACCGTTCTTCAGGTGTGCCGTCCAAGGTTATTTCCTTAAAATGCCCTGCGCCGGTACTTTGCCCCTGCTTTTTGGGCGGATTTTCCGCAAAAGAGCGGCTTGTCTCAAACACCGCATTACCGCCCAGGGAGAAAATGCGCCTGGGCCACAGGGCAAGCTGATTTTTAAACCATGCGGCGTAAATGGCGTGGCTGCCTCCCAGGCGCATATCATTTGAACGGGTAAAGCATTGGGAATAGAATGGTCTCAGCCGCGAGGCCGTCCCCAAAAACAGGTGATCAAAACCGTAGGGCCTGGTGTGGGTTCTGATGTCCCGCACCGCCAGATCCATACCCGCCAGGTAGATACTGCCGGAGCTTAGGGCAAGGGCCACATCCAGGGCGGAGGCGCTTACAGTTCCCCGCTGGGGGATGACAAGCGAGGGGATATTAAGCGCGTTCAGTATCAGACTCTGCCAGAGACTGCCGTCATTCAGCGCCAGAAAAGGCAGGGCGCCGCACTGGGATGGCAGGGCGGCGGAAAGGGCAATGGCGAGGTAGTGAACACATGCGTGTTCATCAACACTGACGTGTTCGTCAACACATGCGTGTTCATCAACACTGGCGTTTGCGCGGCGGAAACAGGAGTACAGGTGGGTCAGCGCCCATGAGCCGCCGTCGGTGCTGATTACCATATCGGCCCTGACGCCGGCCCGGGACAGCGTCAAAAGCGAGGAAGATGCCGCAATGACAAAAGCACTGCCCTGCATGGCAAGAATTTTTGGCACGGCGTCTTCAAGGCCCGGGCCGGAACCGGTGATGATGACCGGAATTTCCATTGGCCGGTAGAGCAGGGCCCGACGCATGAGCCTTACATTCCTGAAAAAGTTTTTAACCCAGCGCCTGCCAAAAACAGATACGGTTCTGCGGCCGGCTTCGACGCGTTTAATAAAATCGGCGGCATCCGCAAGAAGTTTCACATAACGATCGCCGTAAAAGCGCAGGCTGGGACGCCATTCGATAATGCGTACCCCGGCGGCATCGGGAATTTCCCGTTCCAGAAAACCCTGCGCTGTTTCAACACTGTCCGGGTACCACGCGGGGACGCCGGGACTTTCGGTTTCCCTGAAACGGCTGTCCGCATGGAGGACGGTAATTTTACTGTTTTGGAATCTGCGCCGCAGGGCGGGGATAAGGTAACCCAGACCGGGTTCGATCAGGATAAAGAAACCAATGCCGCTTTCCAGATTGAGGGCGTCAATATAACGTTCCGCTTCGGCCTGGGGGTTGTAGCGGGAATGGAGCGGGGAAGCATCGCTCATTACAGCCAGTCAGCAAGGGACTGTAAAGCGGATTCGGCGGAATCCGCGCCACACTGGCAGAGAATATCCGCATTGAGACTTTTGGAAAGCCGGTGGGCAAGCAATTCCCTGTCCATTGAATAGGGGATAAGTACCAGGCAGCCGGACGGCAGGGTATAGGCAGCGCCGAAATGCGTAACCATGGGGTTCACCGTTGCGGCATCGGCGTTTATAATAATACACTGGAAAACGCCGCTGATTGTTTGGTATTCCTCGATAAAAGCACGTAACTCAGCTATTGCCCGAGATTCCGGTTCTGAACTGTGTTGAACAGCGGCTTTGCTTAAAAGCCCCATTTATACGAGTCCTAATTCCTTAAAGAGTTTTTTATAGGTATCAAAATATTCGGATTTGGCAAATTCTTCGATTTTGTCTTCCGGCAGGGATTCAAGAAGCTGATCCATATAGGAGAGAACGGTTTTGAGCTCGCTTTTTAATCCCGAGGGAATATCAAGGCTGTCATCAGCAGAGCTGCTTTCAGCAAGGCTGCTTTCAGCAGAGCTGTCATCAACAAGACTGTCATCAACAAGACTGTCATCAGCAAGGCTGTCATCAGCGGTATTTTCCCCGCTCTCCAGAGAAAGGTCAATTTCGGATTCCGGGCCAACCTCCGCCGGGATTTCTTCGGAGATATCAATGCCGCCCAATCCCTCTTCCCCTTCTTCAAGATCGTCGTCAAAGGGAACCTGGGCATCACCGGTTCCAACTTCAAAACCTTCGGGGATAACCTGGGCTAAAGTGTCGTCTTCGGTTTCAAGGTTTATATCTATGTCTTCACTGTCCTGGGGCGGGGGAAGCTCCGCTTCCATGTTTCCCTCGGTCATATCCACGATGTCGTCCAGATCAAGGGAGGGTTCCTCTATCGGGTTATCAACAATGCCGGTTGAAAGGTCAGGTTCGTCAATCACCGCCTGGGAAAGATCGATGGAAGTTGAATCAAAAGCGCTTTCTTCATCCTCAAGATAGGATGCATCTTCAGGCGCAGGGGTCATAGGCAGAGCGCCTTCCTCGCGGAGCTGCTTTAGTTCCTCAGAATCTTTGGAATCGTCCATCAGGTCGATTTCGGCCATCTCGATATCAAGCGAAGAATCTTCGCCGACATCATCGGAATCAAAACTTTCATCGGATATATTGACTTCAAATTCTCCGGCGGACAGGTCCAGGGCCATGTCCGCCAGAGAAGGGTCCGGAAGTTCGGCGCTCTCTTCCGCCTGGGCTTCCTCTTGCAGAAGTTTTTCCGGATCAAGATCGATTCCCAGGTCCTCAAGATCAAGGTCAATGAATTCCTCATCGCCGCCATCTTCGGTTTCATCGGTTGAATCGGTTGAATCAATGGCGCTCGGTTCGCTGATCTCATCGCCGCTAAAATCTTCGCTGGCCAACTCAATGTCCAGGGCGCCGGCATCAAGATCGGCAACGCTTAGCACCTCGGTATCAAGGGAATCAGTATCAATCGCCGCCATGTCGGCACTGATATCTATTGACGATGTTTCATCGATTGACAAGGTTTCATCGATTGACAAGGTTTCATCGATTGATGAAGTTTCGTCGATTGACAAGGTTTCATCGATTGATAAAGTTTCGTCGATTGACGATGTTTCGTCGATTGATAATGTTTCATCTGACAAGGTTTCGTCTAACGTTTCACTTTGTCCGGTTTCAAGGCTGCCGACGGGTTCGGGAAAGGTAAATTCGCTTTCCAGTTCCTCGGTAGCACCGGCTTCTTCGGTAAAATCGGCAGTGTTCAGGATATTGTCGAGTTCGTCTCCGGTAAGGGCGATTTTTTCGTCCTCTTCCTCGGCGAAGAAACCGCCGTGCGCCCCTTCGTCTTTTTCCCCGGAGGGAACTTCTGAGCGGATAACGGCAAATTCTTTTTTTAGACCTGAAAGTTCGGTTCTGATGGAAGAGAGCTCCTCGGCTATCTTCATCAAAAGCTGGGTAGAAAGATCGTTTTGGCCTGCCTTGGGTTCGTCAGGAATCCGGCTTGGGGCCGAAAAATCATTATGTTCGGTCTCAATGAATTCGCCGATAGAAACTTCGGTAAAGCCGTCTTGCTCCGCAGCCGGAACCTCGTCATCCGCAGCCAGGCCGGCATCGGAAATGGCAAGATCGTCAAAGCCGGTATCAAATCCGTCATCCGCACTTTCGTCTTCAAAACTGTCATCGGGAATATTCAGGTCCGGAATTACCGAATCTTCAAAAGCCCCGTCCACACCGGTTGAATCCGGCAGCTCCTCAAAACCGGTGTCAAAATCCGGCAGGGAGAAATCCGCAGATTCCTGAGTTCCGGTGCTGACAGAGGACAGATCCTGGGGTTCACTTTTTACCCAGACTCCGTATTCATCCAGCTCATCGGACGAACCGATGGCGCCGCGATCGGAGTAAATTGAAGGTTTTTTCTCACTTACCATGAACCGCTCCCCTAATTAACACATGGCGGCAGAAAAGCCGTCTATCCCCAAATTATCGGTAAAAATGCGCATCCCCAGTAGTTTTTTGGTAAAACACATAATACCCGCATAATATTAGATGTTAGCTCATGGCATTTCCAATTGTCAACTACGTGTTACCGCCTCCCCGTATCTCCGTGGGTGGGCAGCGCTGGCGGTGGCGGATCATGCTGGGGAATACCGCTCCGCAGCCCTCTGCGAGGTCTGCTCCGCTAAGAATCCCGCAAATGATCCGCCACCGCCAGCGCTGCCCACCCACGGACATTCAGTGCACTGTGGTGTGTGTGGTACATTTACCCCCTAATGCCCGTGGCGAGGCGGCAGTGCCGGGCCGGAGCGCTGATCATTTGTGGATTCTTAGCCGGAGGAGACCCGCCTGCGGGGCTCCGTAGGCGGCGTTCCCCCACCTGATCAGCGCTCCGGCCCAGCGCAGCCCACCCACGGACATTCAGTGCACTGTGGTGTGTGTGGTACATTTACCCCCTAATGCCCGTGGCGAGGCGGCAGTGCCGGGCCGGAGCGCTGATCATTTGTGGGATTCTTAGCCGGAGGAGACCCGCCTGCGGGGCTCCGTAGGCGGCGTTCCCCCACCTGATCAGCGCTCCGGCCCGGCACTGCCGCCTCGCCACGGGTTCTTAAGAATGGGGCCAAAGCAGCCGAAAATTGAATATGCGAGTCTTCAAATACCTCATGGGGCTTTGGACGGCTATTGCCGTTTATTCGTTTTTTACGCTGCTTTGCGGCCCCCGGGGATTATCCGCCTATAACCAGCTTTTAGCCGAACGGGACAGGCAATGGGACAATATGAAGACCCTGGGCGCGCTTAATGAAGACCTGGAAAGCACCAAAAACAGCCTGCTGTATGATCAGGATACCCTCTCGGTATATGCCCGCCAACTGGGTTATGCCCATGAAAACGAGCGTTTTATCCGCATTGTGGGGCTTGGCGGGGTGAAAAACCCCCATAGCGCCGCCGGACAGGTGTATTTTGCCAGCAACCCCGATTTTATTTCCGACAAACTCATTAAAATTACCGCATTATGCGCGGGACTGGTGGTTTTTGCCGTCTTTTTTATAGTGGAGATTGTGCGGAAGAAGATTTTTTAACCGCCACGGCACCGAAGGCGCGTAAAGGGGAAGACTTGGGACTTGGTTTCATCTTCCTTTCTTTTCTTCCTGCAACCGTAAGGTTGTTTTCTTAGAATAATGCTCCTGAAAACAGCAACATTACCGGAATGGTAATAATGCTGATTAAGGTACTAAACAGAACGCACTTAACCGATGTGTCCCGATCGCCACCGAATTTTTCGCTAAACACAATAACAAATGAAGCGCTTGGCATCATCATGAGGATGTACATAACGATCGCCAGAACACCACTCATCGGTAAGAAAAGATTTGTCAGAAAAATTATCAAGAACGAAAAAAGCGGTACAATAACGAGCTTTACTACAGAAGACCAATAAACCACAATGGAAGTAAATATTGTATGCAGCCGAATATCCGCAAGGCGTATACCTACAATAAACATGGCAAGCGGCGAGGTTAAATTGCCCAACCAGTCAAAAACTCGTAACGCCGGGTCTGGGAAATTGATATCAAAAAATAAAATCGGCAGGGCTATGATGACTGAAAAAGTCCCCGGATTAAGCAGCGCGGCTTTCAGGCTGATGTATTTTTTGTCGCCGGTAAGAGTATATACCATCAATGTCCAGGCGATTACATTATAGGCAATACCGAACATTGTGGCATAAACTACCGCTGCGGGTTTGTCAGGGAAAAAAGTCTGAATGATGGGGATGCCCATAAACGCACTGTTACTCATATAACCGCTTGCAATACCTGCCTTTTGGGCGGGACTTTTTTGAAGCGGTTTAAAACACAATAGGCTGATATAATAGGAACCGATCAGCAATGCGATTCCAAGAAAGACCATCAGCCCCATATTAACAAGTAGCTCCGAGTCGAAATCAGTTCGGATGAAAGTAGATATAGTTACAAACGGAAAAGCTACATAGAGCAAGATGGTAGCAAGCCCATCGGAAAATCCACCCGGGAGCATTTTTAGCTTACCAAGTATGTATCCTGGCACACCAAGTGCAAATAAAAGCCCTACGTTTATAAGAGACGTTAAAAAACCCATTTTCTCCCTAACTTAAAATTGATAAAGACATTGTGGCGGAAAAATATTCATTTTTTCCATTTAGCTTCGCATGGAACCTTTTCACCGTCTGTTGTATAGTATTGTTCCAATGAATTCTCCATGGACTGGATACAAATATAAACCAGGTAGTTGTCCGATGCATTACACATGCCTCTTTTGCCCTGGGGGGCTACTCGAATAATGCTTCCTTCGGTTACCGGGAAACAGTCATCATCAACCTGAAAAAAACCGGAACCTTTCAAAATTATATATGTTTCCTCATCTTTGTAGTGAATGTGGAAAAACGGTATTTCTGTACGTGGTTCCAGTACGGTAAATGAAATTTCAGTTCCCGTTGACTTGGTAGCTTCCTTGATAAAAACCTTCCCCTTAACATCTTGTCCGCTCTTGGGGTGTTTGAAGGAGTGTTCCATGATTTTATTCAAGTCTCCAATGTTTACGGCCGAATAATTTTTGTTTTCCGAGATATTCTCAATTTGTTTCATGCTGTACCTCCTATAGAAAATATAATTTTCTCACGTTTTATGAAAAGTGACAAGGTAACTGTTATCTATTTAATAGTTATAGGATAACCGTTTTCAATGTATAGTTGCTTAAATAATCCTGATTCATGATTAATTTTATCAATATTTAAGCATAAAGAAGTGCTGAATGGCACATAAAGTAATTACATTTTTTTATGTTTTTTTGAAAATTTTTCTTGACAACATTGAAAAACAGTATATATAATTATTTAACAGTTAACAGTTAACCGTTAACTGGAATCTATTTGGAGAAGAGGTAGAAAATGAAAATCACAAGTATTGATGTTTTTAAAACAACTTTGGGTCGGCCATCGGTAAAAGGAACCCCTTGGAATCCCATTGTGGTCCGTATCAATACAGATGAGGGGATCAGCGGTTTTGGTGAAGCGGGTCTTGCCTATGGGAATGCCCAGGATGCGGCCTTTGGCATGTTGAAAAATTTTGCGCCCCTTATCATCGGCTGGGATCCGATGAAAATCGAGAAAATCTGGGAATATTACCTTCGACAGACTTTCTGGGGTATGGGTGGCGGTGGTGTTATTTCCGCCGGTATGAGCGCCATTGATATCGCCCTTTGGGATATTAAGGGCAAGGCCCTGGGTGTCCCGGTATATCAGCTTTTGGGTGGTAAAACCAACGAAAAGCTCCGCTCCTACGCAAGCCAGATACAGTTTGACTGGGGCAAAGAATGTCACGCCCTGGTAAAACCGGAAGAGTACGCCGAAGCGTGCCGCAAAGCCGCCGCTGATGGCTACAATTGTGTAAAAGTTGACCCCGTGGGCTTTGATCTGAATGGCGTGTGGATGGGCTGGAGCAATTACGGCATCCTTCAGTATGATCAGATGAAAGTTGCGGTAGATCGCGTCGCCGCCATCAGGGAAGCGGGTGGTCCCAAAATGGACATCATTATCGAGCTGCACAGTTTGACTGATACCAACTCCGCAATTCAGCTTGGCCGGGAACTGGAAAAATACAACATTTTCTACTACGAAGAACCTGTTATGCCGCTTAACACCCATTCAATGAAGGAGATTGCCGACAGGGTGAATATTCCTATCGCTTCAGGCGAACGTATTTACACCCGCTGGGGCTATCGGCCCTTCTATGAAGAACGTTCGCTTAATGTGATCCAGCCGGATCTCTGTAATTGTGGCGGATTGAGCGAAGGCAAGAAGATCTGTGACATGGGCCATGTCTACGATGTAGGTGTACAGATCCACGTTTGTGGCGGTCCGATCTCCACAGCCGCAGCGCTGCAGCTTGAAGCGGTAATTCCCAACTTCCTTATTCATGAACACCATCAGGCGGCATTACTGGAATCCAATATCAGCCTGGGCAAATACGACTATCAACCAAAGAATGGTATCTTTGAGATTCCGGACAAGCCGGGCATTGGGCAGGAACTGACCGAAGAGGCAATGAAAACCTCCGAAACGGTGACCTTCAAGTAAGATTCGTTTACAGCGGTATTTTATCCTGAGCAGGGTAAGATGCCGCTATTTTTTTTCGTAGCGTTAATTTTCCGTATTTTAGGAGGAATATAATGAATAGAAAAAACAGGCCGTATTTCCTGTTGGCGGCGATTGGATTGATTTTATTGGGGTGCAACAAACAGCAAGGCTCAGCCCCGCAATCCCAACAGGGTACAGCGCCCAAAATGGACATGACCGCCTTTGCCCTCTCCATTGCCACTCCCCTCTCTGAAGAAGACAAGGCGGTTGATGTGACTGCCAAATCAAATAATCCCAACAAGATTATCTGGCGGCATGGTGTTGTAGTTCGTAACTGGGATGAGAGCCCAATGGAACGAGCAGAACGGCAGTTTTTTTATGAAATGAAAAAAAGGCTGGGAGATAAAGTGGAGTTTCAGGTGTATACTGGCGGATCCCTCGGTACTACGGCGGATCAGATCTTGGGTGGATTGCAGGCCCGATCATTTGAAAGCTACTCCTACAATGTAGGCGCTTTTGCGGAATACACTAACGCTTTTCTGCCCCTGGACGTAATGTACCTGATCCCGAATCTGGAAGCGGGTATTAAAGTATGCGCCGGAGAACCTGGTGAATTGATGCGGCAAAAATGTATAGAAGATACGGGGCTTAATGTCATCTTCTATTCCAGCATCGGCATGCGGCACATAACCAACACCAAACGTCCTATCCATACTCCGAAAGACATGCAAGGGCTCAAAATCCGGGTCCAAAATAACCCGTTGCATATCATGGCAATGACCAATTTGGGCGCAGCGCCTACACCTATAGCCTATGCCGAACTCTTTACCGCCCTGCAGCAGAAAGTGGTAGACGGTCAGGAAAATCCTGTAAGCAATATTTTTGATCAAAACTACGGTGAAGTCCAAACCTATATGACCCTGACCAACCATATGTATACCGCCGGTGCCCTGGTATTAAACAACAGCTGGATTCTGGAACAAAGCCCCGAAATCCAGCGGGCGATAAAAGAATCCGTCGACATCGCCACTGTATATACCGCTGGTGAAACAATAAAAGTGGAAAACCGCCTGCTCAAAGAACTGGAAAAGCAAATGGAAATCATCTCCCTCACCAGCGAAGAACAAAAAGTTTTCCATGACCTTTCCGTGACTACCTGGGATAGGGCCGCACAACGAATAGGCGCAGACTACTTCAACAAGGTACGCGCATCCATTGATCGGACTCTGGCATCAATGTAATTTAAGGAGAAATCAGATGAAAAACAGAACGATTTTTATCGTACTGGCAGGATTGGTATGCGGTCTAATCTTAACAGGCTGTAACAAGTCTTCAGAATCAAAACCTGCGGCGGCAGGCGGAGCAGATGCAGCGGCTAAGGATAAGGCTGCTTTTTCCCTATCTCTTGCTACCCCACTTTCTGCGGAAGATGCAGCGATAGACGTGCAGGCAAAATCAAATAACCCGAATAAGGTTGTCTTTCGTATCGGTTCGGTATTGCGTAATTATGACGAGAGCCCATACGCCAGATCTAACCGGCAATTATTGATCGAACTCAAAAAAAGGCTGCAAGATAAAATAGAAATCCAAACGTATTTTGGCGGTACATTGGGTACCACAGCAGATCAAATCCTGGGCGGGCTCCAGGCGAGGTCGTTTGAAGCTTATGATTATAATGTGGGTGCTTTCGCTGAATATACCAACGCCTTCATGCCGCTGGATGTTATGTACCTTATTCCTGACGCTAAAGCGGGCATAGCGGTATGTGAAAGCGAGCCGGGAGAACTTATGCGCCAAAAATGCATAGAAGATACCAATATCCATGTGCTTTATTATTATAACATTGGTATGCGATATATAACCAATACCAAACGGCCAATTCATACCCCAAAAGACATGCAGGGACTTAAAATTCGGGTGCAGAATAACCCGTTACATATTTTGGCTATGAAACAATTAGGCGCGGCGCCTACTCCCATTGCCTACGCTGAACTGTTCACCGCCCTGCAACAGAAAGTGGTAGATGGTCAGGAAAACCCGGTATCAAACATTTATGACCAGAATTATGGCGAGGTTCAAAGTTACATGACTTTGTCCAATCATATGTACACCGCCGGGACTGTTGCGGTAAACCGCAGTTGGCTGCTCGAACAGAGTATAGAGTTCCAGCAGGCGCTTCGTGAAAGCATCAAAATTGCGGAAGAATATAGCTCCATGGAGACTCAAAAACTTGAAGCAGGACTGTTGGAAGCACTGAGCAAAGAGATGGAGGTATATAATCTTACGGCGGAACAGTTCAAAGAATTTCAGGATATCTCCAAGCAAACATGGCCTCAGGCGGCGGACCGTATAGGCAAAGATTACTTTGAGAAAATACGGGCTTCTATTGAGAAGATCCTGGCAAACATGTGAGGAACCATCTTGAAAATTACCAGTATTGATATTTTTAAGGCTGTCGGTAGATCCCCTACCCAAGGCGTTGGCTGGAGTCCCCTTTTTCTGCGGATTAACACCGATGAAGGCATAAGCGGCTTTGGCGAAGCAGGACTTTGCTACGGCAGGGCGCAGGAAGCGGCCATTGGGATGATGAAAGATTTCGCACGGCTCATTATCGGCTACGATCCCATGAAGTCAGAAAAGATATGGGAAAGATATTTACGACGGACCTTCTGGGGCATGGGTGGCGGCGGCGTGATTTTTGCCGGTATAAGCGCGATAGATATCGCGTTATGGGATATCAAAGGCAAGGCATTGGGCGTACCGGTATACCAGCTATTGGGCGGCAAAACAAACGAAAAGCTCCGTACCTATGCGAGCCAGATACAACTTGACTGGGGTAAGCAGGGCCGCGCCCTGGCAAAACCGGAGGACTATGCCGAAGCCGCCCGCAAGGCAATGGCCGAAGGTTATGACGCCGTTAAGGTGGACCCTGTATGTATGACCCCGGAAGGCAAGGAGCTTGGCTGGAGCAATTATGGCATTCTGACGTATGACCACATCAAGACTGCCTCCGATCGTGTGGCCGCAATAAGAAAAGCGGGCGGTGAGAAGCTGGATATTATCATTGAGCTTCACAGCCTCACGGACTCAAATTCCGCAGTTCAGCTGGGAAGGGAACTGGAGCAGTACAATATTTTCTACTATGAGGAACCGGTTATGCCTCTTAACAGCCGCTCAATGAAAGAGGTTGCCAACAAGGTGCGCATTCCGATTGCATCAGGCGAACGAATCTATGCCCGTTGGGGTTACCGGCCCTTCTTTGAGGAACGGTCCCTGCATGTGATTCAGCCGGATCTGTGCAACTGCGGCGGCCTGACTGAAGGTAAAAAGATCTGTGATATGGCTCATGTCTATGATGCGGCGGTACAGATACATGTCTGCGGCGGTCCTATATCCACCGCGGCGGCGCTGCAGCTTGAGGCGGTAATTCCCAACTTCCTCATTCACGAACATCATGCTGCGGCATTGGTCGATGAGAATATCAGGCTGTGCAAATATGACTACCAGCCGCAAAAAGGGTATTTTAAGGTTCCAGAACTTCCCGGAATTGGACAAGAACTTACCGAAGAAACGATGAAGGCATCGGAATTGGTATGTGTTAAGTAATTCATTTTTGACAAGGAGACAAAATGGAAAAACGAATCATCGTATTAATGGCTGCCACGATACTGGGTATGGCCGTACTTGTGGGCTGTAACAAATCACAATCTTCGGCGGCATCCGCTACAGGCAGCGGCATCGGAACGGCTCCCCAAAAGCTTGACAGGGCCGCACAGAGGATAGGAGTTGATTATTTTAACCAAGTCCGCGTCTCCATGGAAAAAGTCATTACCGAAAGGAAACAGGGGGTATGATGAAAAAGGTACTGAAATTCCTCAATACATTTGAGGTATACGCAGGCGCGTCGTGCATGGGGATTATGATTGTGCTGCTCTTTTTGCAGGTGTTTTCCCGCTATGTAATGCGGCGATCATTTTCCTGGACGGAAGAGCTGGCACTGATCTTCTTTATTCTTTCCATATATTTTGGCGCTACTGCCGCAATCAGGCGGAAACAGCACCTGCGCCTGGAAGTTGTTCTGTCCCGTTTTGGGCTGCGGGGAAGGAATATACTGGAAATAATTAGCAATCTGTTTTTTTTGCTCTTTAATTGTATCATTCTTACCGGACTTTTTGCCATTATCAAAAGACTGTACTCCAACAACGTAAGAACCGCAGTTACCAGTATTCCAAAGTGGTGTATTTATGCCTTCTTACCGTTCCTTTTTATCATGATGAATATCCGTTTGATACAGGATATTTACGAGAGAATAAAGATATTAATACACGGACCGCAGGAACAAGCTACTGCGGAAATCAAGCAGTAAGGAGTATACTATGGCAACAGCTATATTATTTATTTCTGCGGCAGTTTTGCTCGCGATTGGGGTACCGATCGGAATATCCCTTGGATTGGGTATGGTTGCCGTGGCCGTTGGATTTAATACCACGCAAATTTCATTTCTTGCCCAGTCGATGTATTCAGGTTTTGAGTCTCTCCCGCTTACCGCAATTCCTTGTTTTATGGTGGCTGGCGCGGTTATGGAGACCGGCGGCCTTTCCAAACGATTGGTAAATGTGGCCAACAAGATGGTCGGGTTTACCACCGGCGGATTGGGAACAGTAACGGTGCTGGCGTGTATGTTCTTTGGCGCGATTTCCGGATCTGGTCCCGCAACGGTTGCGGCAATTGGCGGGATAATGATCCCCTATATGGTCAAGGCAAAATATGATCGCACCTATTCCACCGGCCTTTCTGCGGTAGCGGGTGGGCTTGGGATCATTGTGCCCCCCAGTATCCCGCTAGTTATCTATGGGGTGGCTACCAATACATCAATCGGGGACCTCTTCCTTGCGGGGATCGGGCCGGCTTTTGTGGTTGGCGCATTGCTCATCACCATGAATATTTTTTTGGCGCACAAGAACGGATATGCCGGAAACGGGGAGAAGTTCAGCTTTGGCGAATTGGCAAAGGCGATCTGGGATGCCAAATGGGCGCTGCTCATGCCACTGATCATCCTGGGCGGAATCTACGGTGGCATATTCACCCCCACTGAAGCGGCGGTTGTGTCAATTATCTATGGATGCATTATAGGTATCTTTGTCTACAAGGAAATGACATTCAAACGCATACTTGAGTTGCTGGATTCCAATAATTCATTTGTGGGTGGCATCATGCTTACCTTTGCCCCTGCGGCCGCATTGGGAGCGGTACTTGCCCTGCTTCGTGTTCCTTCGGCGCTTACCGATTTCTTGTTCAGCATATCTGACAATAAAATAGTCGTTTTGCTGATAGTTAATGTATTTTTGGTTTTTGTCGGCATGGTTGTAGATACTACATCGGCAAATATTATTTTTTCACCGATTTTGCTTGCCGCCCTTCGGCCGTATGGCATTGATCCGGTGCATTTTGGTTTGATAATGACCATCAACCTGGCAATCGGTTTTATAACGCCCCCGGTGGCTGGTAACCTGTTTGTGGCTTCAGGCATGACCGGTATTCCAATGGAGAAAATCGCATTTAAAGCATTGCCATTTATATTAGCTATGTTTGTCGCATTGTTAATTGTGACCTATGTACCAGAAAGCAGTTTGGGGCTTTTGCGCCTGATAAGGCGATAAACAGTTTTCAAGGAGGGTCATTTGAGACCCTCCTGAATCTTGTTCACCTTTCTGTCCGAACTTGTATTGTACTTCCTGGTTTGTTATAATTGAGCATCCAATAAGAGGAGTACAATATGGTCTTCAACAAAGTTGAGAAACAGAATATTTCTGATCATGTTTTTAATGCGCTCAGGCAGGAGATTCTTGAACAGCGCACAAAGGTGGGGGAAAAGCTCCCTTCCGAAGGCGCCCTCAGCAAGCAATTTGGAGTAAGCAAGGCGTCGGTAAAAGCCGCGCTTCAACGTCTGGCAACCCTCGGACTTGTAGAAACCCGTGTCGGGCAAGGGAGTTTTGTCCGCACATTCAACCCTAACCAATATATAGATCAAATACGGGGTTTTCTCTTGAGCGCCACTGATATAGCAAATATCATTGAATACCGGATGTATTTTGAAATGGTAGCTACAAGACTTGCTATGAAGCAGGTAACCGATGAAAATTACAAAAAAATGGAGGAGATCCTTGACCAAATGGATGAAGCTGCGAAAAACACGGACATTGTACTTCATGGCCAGCTGGACTATCAGTTTCATCTGGAAATATGGAGGGCCACCCAGAACAATATTTTTGTGATGTCCTATGAAATAATCGGCAAAATGCTGCTTGATCATATCACCATTCTGAATGAGGAAACCTATAGAAAAGGCAAATTCAGGTGGGGAAAAGACGAAATTCACCGACGTTTTTTTCAGGCTTTTAAAGATAAAGACGTGGATGGCTGCAGAAACTGTTATTTGAAAATGTTTTCTGTATATGAGCGGCTTTCTTCGGATCAGTTTAAAGACTGTTAAAAGCCCGGAACATAGCCCGCTCCGGCTTTTTTTGCAGGGGGTAATATCGCCGATGATTTGAGCGGGTAGTTTGTTGGCATTGCACCCTCCTCTTGCACTTTTGTGTGCTTTACGGGACACTAGAGAGATATGAACCCCTTAGCTGATGAACTCAACTCGATCCTCGAAGGCACCATCGCGGGCAGGCTCCTTTCCAATTTGGGGCGGCGCTTTTATTTTCCCAAAGGAATCATCGCCCAGTCAACGGAGGCGAAAAAATCCGCCACTGTTGCAAACGGTACTATCGGCATGGCCTATTCAGACGGCAAACCGATGATCCTTTCGGCAATTGCCGACAATATGGCGTCTCTTACGCCCGAAGAATCCGTAGCTTATGCCCCCACTGCCGGCGTGGAAAAGGCCAGGGCGGTCTGGAAGGATCTCCTGATTCAGAAAAACCCTTCCCTTGATCCGGCGAAAATTTCCCTGCCCGTGGTGGTGCCGGGGCTTACTGCAGGGCTCTCCTGGACTGCGGATATGTTCATCAGCAAGGGATCAAGCATTATCGCCAGTGAGCCCTGCTGGGACAACTACAGCCTTATTTTTGAAGTACGCCGGGGCGCGGAACTTGTAGGCACTCCTTTTGTCGGCATTGGGGAGGGGCTGGACATGGACGCCATCAGCGAGGCAGTGCGGCGCATGGCAAAAACCGGCACGGTGCGGATCATTTTCAATTTCCCAAACAACCCCTCAGGTTACTCTCCCACTACCGGGGAAGAGGAAGCGCTGGTCAACCTTATAAGGGAGACTGCCGAAGGTGGCGCCGATGTATTGGTGATCTGCGACGATGCCTACTTCGGCCTGTTTTACGAAGACAATATCTCCAGGGAATCCCTCTTTGTCCGTTTTGCCAATCTCCACGACCGGGTGCTGGCAATCAAGGTTGACGGCCCCATCAAGGAAGATTTTGTCTGGGGCCTGCGCATGGGCTTTCTTACCTTTGGCTCAAAAAATCTGAATCAGATTCATTACGAGGCGCTGATAAAAAAAGTCATGGGCGCCATTCGTTCCTCGGTGTCCTGCACCAACACCAGTGCCCAGTACCTCATGCTCAAGGCAATGGAAGACGAGCGCACTCCCGGCGAAAAGGGGCGCTACCGGGCCATACTGCAGCGCCGCTACAATCTGGTTAAATCATTTACGGCCGCTCATCCCAATCACCCGGTGCTGCGTCCCCTCCCCTTTAACTCCGGCTATTTTATGAGCTTCCACTGCGAGGTAGACGCCGAAGCCCTACGCCAGGAACTCCTGGCCAGGCATGGCATAGGAGTCATCTCGTTAGGTGAACATTATCTGCGGGTCGCTTTTTCAAGTATTGACGAGGAGAAAATTACCGAAACCTACCGGATTATTTACGATGTTGCGGCGAAACTGGGGGAAGCGGATTTTTAACCCCCTACCAGTTGCCGGCCGATGTCGTTGAGCTCGGGCATTTTCATATAGAGGGGCTTATGGCCTTTGGCGGCGGCCTTGTCCAGTTCCACCAGGTTTACATACAGCTCGTTTAAAAGATCCGCGAAAAGCTGCAGATTGGACGCAAAGTTATTTACCGCCATGTCGCGGAGCACTCTGTCGGAGCCGCCGCTGCCGCTGTTGACGCTTCCCAGACGATTTCGCAGGGAGGGGACCAACTCGCGGCGGGTAATTGCCACAAAGCGGGCAGAGGCGGCAAGCTGACGGTAAAGCTCATCCAGATGAAAACCCTGATACCGGAATTGTTCAATTTTCTCTGTGAGAATCTCGATCTGATCCCAAGTCATCTTATCCAGCGGTAATTGCAACAAAGCAGGCCGAATAAAACGGTTGGAAATATTGGTACGGTAGTGTTCACCAAGCCGTTCAATTAGTCTGATGACATGGGCATCTCTTACCTGCTCCAAAAAAACCTCCGGAATTTTTATCATACTGCGTTCAGGACTGATTGACAAGTGTGTCAAGGCAAAATAGGATTGTAAAGTGCTGCATAACCGTTGGCCCCTACTTTCAATTTTTTTGCTTGCCGTAACGGCTTTGCTCGCCCCTTCCTGCTCCGTGGGGAATAAAACCGCGATACTATGGACAGACCGGCCAGAATTCGCCTTTTACGGTGAATATTTTAACACATCCCAAAGCAAGTACAAAGTAGAGATCAGGTATTTTGATTACCCTGCGGCCCAGCTTAAAAATACCAAAGCCTATCCTGACATTGTTGTGGGAAGCTGGCTGAAAAGCGCTTCCACCAGAATTTTCTTCAAGTCTCTGGACGCTTACTTTAGCAGCGGGAAGCTCTCCAGAAGTGCATTCTATCCCCGGCTTCTTGCTATGGGCAGCATAGACCGTACCCAATATCTGCTGCCGGTATCATTCAATGCCCCTGCCCTGATCTTTGCCCGGGACAAGGGAGAACAGCTCTCCAATCCCTTTACCATTGGTTTTGATGAAATGAAAAAACTGGGTGGGGCCTATAATGTTGAAAGCGGCGGCGTCTATACCCGTATGGGTTTTTCTCCGCTCTGGGATGACGACTTTTTGTTCATTACTGCCACTCTTTTTAACGCCTCTTTCCGGGAGGCATCTCCCCTGGCCTGGGATTCTGCTGCGCTGGATTTGGCCATGAGTTTTGTATACGACTGGACCCACGAGGTAAACACCAATATCCAGGCCGAGGAAGATTTTACCTTCAAATACTTTTTTGATCCTCCCGCAAGGCTGGCCCAGTCAGGCCGCATTCTGTTTACCTATATGAACAGCGATGTCCTTTTCACCCTGGCCGAAGAGGGGCGCAACAGCCTTGACTTCCGGTGGATCATGGAACAAAACACTATCCCCCTGACCGAAGGCGCAGTATATCTGGGGGTTCCTCAAAAAGGAAAAGCGCCTTCTGCGGCAGCAGCCTTTATCCGCTGGTTTTTCCTGAACGAAACCCAGCGCCAGCTCCTGGAAAGAAGCAAGGCCAACCATCTGAGTGAAAGTTCCTTTGGCATAGGCGGCGGTTTCTCCGCCCTGCGCCCGGTAACGGAGCAGATCTTCCCCCAGTTCTACCCCGGTCTCCTGGGCCATATGCCCCCCGCCGACTTCCTCTCCCCTGCCAATATACTCCCCAGCAATTGGATCGCTCTCAAAGAACGGATCATCCTCCCCTACCTCCGCAATCGTGCCCGCAGCATCAACAGGGACAATGTGTACTCCCTGGAACGGCGCCTGGCGGACTGGCAAAGAATCAATCGGTAAGACGCTCCCTACATGATTACCACGATTTGAAAGAAAATGCAAAAGAAAAGTAACAAGCTTATATGTATCCCTTAAATTCAAAGCGAATTTTCCCGATATTCAGATTAGGAGTTCTAAAGTGGATATTGGAGCAGTTCCCTATCATGCTTTTCCCAGTGTTGGATATGCCATCAGCGCATCCCACGGGGGCAGATTATCCCTGCCGGTTTCTCCTTCGTCTTATATTTATTCCCATTTCAAGCACGTTTCCGGCGTTCCCGCTCCTGACGGAGTGCAGGGAGTTAACATTTCCCGCTTAAAAATCCTGGATACCCTTATTGAGCAGCTTGCCCGCATGAAAAAGCAGCCCCAGCCCCATTTTGGTGAGCGGGGAGAAGACGCCGAAAAACGTATCAACGCCCTGATTGAACAGTACCAGAGCCAAATCCGCGCCGCCCAGGCCGCAAGTTCGGCAATTTCTTTCGCCCCCGCCGCCGCACCCGGAGCAGTCTTAAGCCTGAATGCGTGAGCCCTTGTTCCTTATTCCCTATTCCCTATATAATATAAACAAGCGGAATAATTAATATTTCTCTATAATCTCTATAACATAGGAACAGAGGAGCCATTATGAAAATTGAAGAATTGAAACACGCAGGATTGAAAAAATGGATTGAGGACGCAGTTGCCCTCATGAGTCCGGATTCGGTGGAGGTCTGCGACGGCAGCAAGGCCGAATATGACCGGATGATCAAAACCCTGATTGACGCGGGACTTGCCACGCCGCTGAAAGCCCGGCCAAACAGCTTCCTGTTCCGGTCTGACCCCTCGGATGTGGCGCGGGTGGAAGATCGTACCTTTATTTCCAGCGAAAGTGAAAGCGACGCCGGTCCTACCAACCATTGGGAAGCCCCGGCAAAGCTCAAGGCTACCATGACGGACCTGTACAAGGGCAGCATGAAGGGCCGGACTATGTATGTGATCCCCTTCTCTATGGGCCCGGTTGGCTCGGACATTGCCAAGATCGGCGTTGAAATTACCGACTCCCCCTATGTAGTGGCAAATATGCACATTATGACCCGTGTGGGAACCAGAGTGCTTGATGTGCTGGGAAGCAGCGGCTTTTATGTGCCCTGTTTCCACTCTGTGGGCAAGCCTTTGGCTGCCGGCGAAAAAGACAACGGCAAATGGCCCTGTGCCCCTATGGAACACAAGTACATTTCCCACTTTCCCGAAACCCGGGAGATTTGGTCTTACGGCTCAGGCTACGGCGGAAACGCCCTATTGGGCAAAAAGTGCCTGGCACTGCGTATTGCCAGCGTACTGGCACGGGACGAAGGCTGGCTTGCGGAACATATGCTTATATTAAAGCTCACCAACCCCAAGGGGGAAGTGAAGTACGTTACCGGCGCATTCCCCTCGGCCTGCGGCAAGACCAACCTTGCCATGCTCATCCCCACCCTGCCGGGCTGGAAAGTACAGACCGTGGGCGATGACATCGCCTGGATGAAGTTCGGCGCCGACGGCCGCCTGTATGCCATCAACCCCGAAGCGGGTTTCTTTGGCGTGGCCCCGGGCACCAACAACGACTCCAACTTTAACGCAATGGAATCGATTAAAACAAATACCATTTTCACCAACTGCGGCCTTACCGAAGACAGCGACATCTGGTGGGAACAGATAGGCCACGGCGCGCCGGGCAAAGAAATTATCGACTGGAAGGGTCAGAAGAAACCCGCTCCCCAGACCGACAAGAGCCCCAAGGGTGAAGAAATCGCCCACCCCAACGCCCGCTTTACCGCGCCGGCAAAACAGTGCCCGGTTATCGCCGATGAATGGGAAGACCCCAAAGGCGTACCCATCAGCGCCTTCCTCTTTGGCGGCCGGCGGCCCAGCACCATCCCCCTGGTGAACCAGAGCAAGAGCTGGGTTCACGGCGTGTTCATGGGCTCCATCACCGGCTCGGAAGTTACCGCCGCAGTCATCTCCGATCAGGTAGGCCAGGTGCGGCGCGACCCCTTTGCCATGCTGCCCTTCTGCGGCTACCACATGGGCGACTACTTCAAACACTGGATCGGCCTGGGCCAAAAAGCCGAGGCCGCAGGCAAGGGCGACAAGCTGCCCAAGATTTTCTTTGTCAACTGGTTCCGCAAGGATAAAGACGGCAAATTCATGTGGCCCGGTTACGGCGAAAACAGCCGCGTCCTGGCCTGGATCTTTGACCGCTGCGACAACAAGGACAACTGCGTTGAGACTCCCATCGGCAATCTTCCCAAGCCCGGTACCATTGACGCCCCCGAAGGCGTGAACGCCGACGCAATGAAGGAACTCTGCTCGGTGGACATTGAAGGCTGGAAAAAGGAAATCGCCGACGTGCGGAAAAACCACTATCCCAAATTCGGCGACAAGCTGCCCAAGGAGCTGTATGCGGAGTTAGACGCCATTGAGAAAAGGCTGGGCGTGTAAAAACGCAAGGCGTTTTAAAGAAGGGCGCGGAACCGAAAGGCACCGCGCTTTTTTTTGTCTTTCTAGAATGATGATCCCGGCAGCCCGGCTGCCTTTTCATCTGCGACACGCAGCCTGCGGGAAAGATCCCTGGCAAGGTTCATCAGTATCAGAGAGAACGCCTTTATATCGTTCCGGTAAATCTCCCGCAGGGATTTATTGGAAATAGACAGAGCCATTACTTTGGTTACGGATCTAGCAGTGGCGGCTGAAGGCATGACGTCTAACACTTCCATTTCGCCAAAGGTGTTTCCTTCGGTCAGTTCCCAGATAAAGGTCTTCCCCTTCCAGATGGCTACCCTACCTTCGGTGATAAACCGTATTTTATCATTGGGAGTACCCTCTGCAATTATATCAACATTTGGTTCATAGGTTTCCTGATTCATAAGGGGAATGATCTTGCTCATCTGTTCTTCCAGGAGACCGCCGAAGAGGGAATACCTTTGCAGCGCTTGTGAATCTACCATGACAACATACTCCTGTGATTTTATACTAGCAGATCAAGCGGCAAGGAACAAGGCATTCGAATGTCCCCGTATCTCCGGGGCAGGGCAGCGCTAGCGGAGGTGGATCAGGCTGGGGAATACCGCTCCGCAGCCCTCTGCGAGGTCTGCTCCGCTAAGAATCCAGCAAATGATCCGCCTCCGCTAGCGCTGCCCTGCCCTGCCCCGGACATTCAGTGTGGTGTGGTGTGCGTTGTACACTTACCCCCTCAGGCCCGTGGTGAGGCCCCTACGCATCAACCCAGTTGCGGCTTCGGCCTACTGCCTTGTGCCAGCCGGCGATGAGGGTTTCCCGCTTTTGTACTTCCATAGCGGGTTTGAACCCGGCGCCGCGTTTCCAGAGACTTTTCACTTCATTTTGATCTTTCCAGAAGCCCACCGCTATGCCGGCCAGGTATGCGGCGCCCAGGGCGGTGGTTTCACGCACCACAGGCCTGACAATGCCGCTGTTGATGATGTCGGCCTGGAACTGCATGAGGAATTGGTCGCGGCTGGCGCCGCCGTCTACGCGGAGTTCGGTCATTCTAACGCCAATGTCTTTTTCCATGGCACGTACCAGATCCATTACCTGATAGGCAATGGATTCTTCGGCGGCGCGGATGATGTGGTAACGTTTGGTGCCCCGGGTTATGCCCACGATGCAGCCCCGTGCGTACATATCCCAGTAGGGAGCGCCCAGGCCGGTAAAAGCGGGAACAAGGTAGACGCCGCCGGTATCTGCCACCTTGCCGGCATAGTATTCGCTGTCGGCGCTTTCGGTAATGAAGCGCATTTCGTCACGGAGCCACTGGATCACGGCGCCACCTACAAAGACCGAACCTTCAAGGGCGTATTGCACTTTGCCGCTCAAGCCGGCGGCTATGGTGGTGAGGAGGCCGTTTTTGCTTTCAGGGGCATCGGCGCCGGTGTTCATCAACAGAAAGCAGCCGGTACCGTAAGTGTTCTTTGCCTCGCCTTTTTCAAAGCAGCACTGGCCAAAAAGCGCTGCCTGCTGATCGCCAGCGTTACCCGCAATGGGGATCTCCGTTCCCTGAATGTTGACTGTTGCGTATACGGCGCTTGAGGGTTTTACCTCCGGCAGCATGGCACGGGGAATGTCCAGCGCCGCAAGGAGTCTGTCGTCCCAGTCAAGTTTGTGAATATCGAAGATCATGGTACGGCTGGCATTGGTATAATCGGTAACATGGGCGGCGGCGTCATCTCCGCCGCTGGCAGAGCCGTGGGAAAGTTTCCAGATAAGCCAGGTGTCCACGGTGCCAAAGAGGATTTCACCCTGCTCTGCCCGCTCCCGCGCTCCTTCAACATGATCCAAAATCCACTTGATCTTGGTTCCCGAAAAATAAGCGTCAGGCACCAGGCCGGTAGTTTTTTTGATATAATCCCCAAGCCCCTGGCTAACCAGGGAATCCACAATGGCGGAGGTACGGCGGCACTGCCACACAATGGCATTGTAAATGGGCTGGCCGGTTTTTTTGTCCCAGAGTATCGTAGTCTCCCGCTGGTTGGTAATGCCGATGGCGGCAATGTCTCTTGCCTGAATATTGTGGCGGGCAATGAGCTCCATCATCACCCCATACTGGGAAGAATAAATCTCCATAGGGTCATGCTCGACCCATCCTTCATGGGGATAGATCTGGGTATATTCTTTTTGTTCCGCCGCGACAATGTTCTGTTCACGGTCAAAGAGCATTGCCCGCGAGCTCGTGGTTCCCTGATCCAGGGCCAATATATACTTAGCCATGATTGCCTCCTTTCCTGCCCACCGCGATAAGTTTCGCCGCTCGCTGATCATAGGGGCTCTGGTCCCAGTCGCCGTAAGTCTCCACGGCGACAAAGCCCGCTTCAAGCAGCAGGGAGCGCAGCTCCGACGCGGCGTAGAGCCGCTGGGTAAAGACCTTTTCGATACGCTTGCCGTCTTTAATCAATATCCAGCGATTTTTAAGCCGGGTCCATGAATCTACAGGCTCGTATTCGGTGAGCACCGTATAGCCCGCCCGTTCAAACCATTCGGCTTCGACAAAATCCCGGACGGCGATTTCCTTGCCCAGAGTCTCGATGATAAAGGCGCCGCCCGGTTTAAGGGATTCAAGCGCATTGTGCACTACCGCACGATCATCGTCCTGATTTTCAAAATATCCAAAAGAGATGTAGAGGTTTATCGCTGCGTCAAAAAAACCAGGTCTGACAAAGTTTTTGGCATCAGCCTGAATGTATTCGATATTGAGATTTTCGCAAGCGGCGTCTTTTCTGGCGGTATGCAGATAACTTTCGGTAATGTCCACGCCGGTTACGGCAAAACCCCGGCGGGCAAGCTCCGCGCTTATCCGGCCAAAGCCGCAGCAAATATCAAGCAGGCGGGGTCCGGCTTGCAGCGCGCCGCTATACAGATTGAGTCCGGCAAGAGCGGTAACGCTATCGGCCACTTCCGGCACCTCGGCCCAGTGGGCGTCATCAAATATGATCGGGGCATACTGTTCCCAAAAATGTTCGTCGTTAAACCATTCCTGTTTTTTGGGCATGGGATCATTTACGTGGGCTTATGCGGCCGACGCTTTCGCCATTTCGTAGATATAACCGGTTTTAAGGCAAATATTGAAAAGATGCCTGGTTATGGTTTCTTCGATGATTTTTTCATTTCCGTCGCTCAGGCGGGTTAAGCGGATAAGATACCCGTCTTCGATCTCTTTGAGAATATCAATATACTCGATCCGGCCGGTCTGACACTTTATGCGATACCGTTTCATACTACTAATATCGGACAATAAAAACCACTACTTGAGATTTTTGGGGCGGTATTTTAGAATGAAATAATGAAAATCCGTGTAAAAATGTTTTTGGTTATTCTGCCACTGATTATCGTAACCCTTGTACTTGCGGAAACCGCTTCCTATTTTAACGCGGTAAACGGCGTTACTGCCCTTGCCCGGCAGCTTTTGGGCTTCAAACTGAGGGAACTGGAAAAATACGCCGATAACCAGTGGTCGCTGCTGGTAGAGAACGATTATGCCGGAAGGCAAAATATGGTTGAGGCCGCGAAAAAGGCGGTGGAAATCTACGCCAAAAGCATTGTGTTAAGTGATACCGAAATTATCTTTGCAATGGATGACGATGGCGGCCTGGCCATGACAAGTTCCGCCCTGGAAATCAAGCCCGAAGAAAAGACGTCTCTCCTGGCGCTGCTCCGGACGGAAAATCCTGGCCTGCAAAATGCGGTCATAGGCGGCGAAAAGCGGGTTTTTCAAACATTCTACTTTACCCCATTTCAGTGGTTCATCCTTATCAGTGAAAAAAGCGATGTCTTTTACCATGACGCAAACCGCATTGCCCTGCAAACGGTAATCACGCTGGCAATTTCCATTGCCCTTGCGGTGGGGCTGCTCATCATGGTAGCCGCCCATCTTACCAATCCACTGGGCCGCATTGTCAAAGCCATGAACGCCATCATCAATTCGGCGGATCTTTCCGCACGGGTTGATGTTGAGTATCAGGACGAGACCGGAAACCTGGCTCACACTTTTAACCAGATGATAGGCGAGCTTGATAAAGCCTACGGGCAGATCAAACGTTACGCCTTTGACGCAGTGCTGGCAGGCAAAAAAGAAGAGCGCATACGGCAGATTTTTCAGAAGTACGTTCCCAAAGACGTAATTGAACGCTTCTTTGCGTCTCCCGAAAAAATGCTGGTAGGCGATAACCGCAATCTTTCGATTCTTTTTTCTGATATACGCAGCTTTACCACTATTTCCGAAGGCATGGCGCCTAACGATCTGGTGAATTCCCTGAACCGCTATTTTTCCGGCCAGGTAGACATTATCTACAACCGCAAAGGCGTTGTAGATAAATACATAGGTGACGCGATCATGGCCATTTGGGGCGCCCCGGAAAATCACAGCGATGACGCATTACAGTCGGTGCTCTCCGGCCTTGACATGATCGACGCATTATCGGGCTTTAACGAAAATCAGCGAAGGCTGGGCAAACCAGAGTTCCACATCGGCGTAGGAATCAACTACGGCGAAGTAACAGTGGGCAATATAGGCAGCGAGCGAAAGATGGACTACACGGTAATTGGCGACGCGGTGAACCTTGCCTCCCGCATGGAGGGTCTCACCAAAACATACCACGCGGAGCTTCTAATATCAGAAAGTCTTTACACGGAACTGCAAAAGCCGAATGTCTCGCCAAATGTCTCGCCAAATGTCGCGCCAAATGTCGCGCAGCAGCTTTACTTCAGACTCCTTGATACAGTCGCGGTAAAGGGTAAA
Source organism: Spirochaetia bacterium (assembly GCA_025997895.1). GTDB lineage: Bacteria > Spirochaetota > Spirochaetia > Treponematales > Breznakiellaceae > WQXQ01. The sequence goes on along the minus strand of BNVF01000004.1, from coordinate 59,034 downwards.
ACCAGGGGCGTAAAAATTTACACTGTAAAACGCACGCTCACGGAAGCGGAAACCACAGCCTGGCCTTTGCACAATCAGGGAATGGAACTCTACTACCGCCGTTCTTTCCGGGAAGCCGCCGAAAAATTCAAGGAAGTGTACCGCCTTTTGGCAAAGGACTTTAACGCGGAGAACCTGTACCGCCGCTGCGCTGAATATGCGTCAAACCCGCCGCCCGCTGAATGGGACGGAGTTGAGGTGATGAAAACCAAGTAAGTGAATTGTACCGGGATTATACTGCATTAGGGGAGGCAGATAAAATGCTGCAGGAACGGCTTTATAGCGCCCCTGCGATGTAGACAAAGATATTGTAAAGGCCGTGGGCCAGGGCTATACCGTGGAGGGAACGGTAGCGCAGAAAAACAAAGGCAAGCACGGTTCCTGAAAGTACCGCGTTCAGGAAACCCCAGGGGCCTTCATAGAGATGGCAGACCGCAAAGCTCAGTACCGAGACCAGTATTGCCGCAGAGGAGTTGAGCCCCAGTTCTTCGCGCCTGGACAATATATAGAAGCGGAAGAAGCTTTCTTCAAGATAGCCGGTGCTAATGCAGGAAATGGATAAGATAATCCAGGCTGCGGCGCCATAAGGGGGTAAAAGCGTTGGGCCGCCGGCGGTTTTGCTAAAGTAAGGGGAAATAAGGGCAATAATAAAGCCGATAAGTATAAGAGCGGGCAGGCAGATAAGACCCGGAAGCAGGTCTTTGCTGTTGGGCAGGCCAATTCCCGGGCTTGGATTCCTGTTTTTCAGGAACAGGTACCAGATAAGGGCCAGGGAAGGGATATTGTAGAGTATTATCCGGGTAAGCTCCGCAGTGATTTGGAAAGCAATGAAATTTTCGGCAGGAACCTGGCCGGTTGAACCTGAAACAAAGAGGAGTACATACAGAATGAGAGCCTCAAGAATCGCATTTGTGGTAATTTTTTCTGTCATCCATTATAATGTATACAAGAAATACCATTTAGGGAATTGAGGTAAAACCCTTGTTTACACTGATCGTTGTAGTATCTGTTTTGGGATTGGCGTTTCTCTTTATTTCCCGCTCCAAAAAAGAAAAATCCGGGAATTGGGTTCAGTTCTTTGCAAAGGGAAAGGACTCAGGTTTTTCTTTTAAAGAGATAGAGCTGCTTCGCCGCCTTGCCGCCAGGTGCAATATTGATGACCCCACTTCGCTCTTCTGGTCACAAAACCAGCTTGATATCTGTATCCGCTCTATGGTCAGGGGCATCAGGATGTCAGGCGAAAGCGAGGAGCAGGGTACCCAGGATTTTCTGTCCAAACTGTATGACTACCGCAAAAAGATCGAGATGAATAAGCCCCAGATCAAAAACGGTATTTCCGGTTCCAGGCAGATAGGCGAAGGCCAGCCGCTGCGTATCCTGGTTACCGGAATCGGGGTGTTCAAATCCGAAGTGGTAAAAAATACCAGCCAGTACCTTACCATTACCCGGCCGGTGAATGCCAAGATATCCAACACCATCTCCTGGAACGGTATGAAAATTTCGGTCTACTTCTGGCGTGAGGATGACGCCGGTTATGTATTTGATACCGATGTTACCGATGAGGTTTTTTCCAAGGGAATTTCCTCGCTAAAAATCGAGCACACGGATTCACTTTTCAGAACCCAAAAACGAAAATCCATCCGTATCAAGCTGCACAAGGCAGCCTTCCTCTACCTTGCCAAAGACGACGATGTGCCCGGCAAGATCGAAATGGCGCCGGGTCTCAAATGCTTTCTTGAAGATCTTTCTGATACCGGCTGCGCGGTTACCGTGGGCGGGCAGGCTGCGGCGGGGCTGCGGGTAAAAATTCAATTCGCCCTGGACAATACGGCGATCTCCATGCTCGGCACTGTCCGCTCGGTTGATTTCAGGCAAGACACAAACCGTACTGTTCTGCACGTAGAGGCGGATCCCCTGCCTATGGAGATACGGAACCAGATACTGGGCGAGGTGTTCGGTATGCTGCCTGAGGATGATGAGGACGAGCTGCCCTTCCGGGTTCTGGATGACGAAGCCGCCGGTATCAGCGCCCAGGTAGGACCTGCCGCGCCGGAAGACGCGGCGAAACACCCGGAGACGGCCAATGAATAACGGAAAAAAGCGCGTAACCTTTGCGCTTGTCGCCTGCCTTGCGTCTGCGGTCTTTGCCCAGGAACTGGTTTTGCAATCCTACCAGCAGAATTTTTCCAGGGCAGATCTTGCCGCCAAAGCCGAAATTTTGCAAGCTGCCGCCGCAGATGAAAGTGCGTTTTCATATATGGGGGAATTGTACGAGTTCGCCCTGCAATTTGTTTTACAAAATGCCGGCATACTGGAGGAAGACCCCCAGATGCTGCGTCTCGCCGGCATAGCCGCCAGGGGCGCGGGAAACGCCGGCAATAAGGCAAGCCTTGATACACTGTGGAATATTTTTTCAGGCTACCGGGATTCACTTACCAGAGTGGAAATACTCGGCGCCCTGGGAGTGCTGGGAAAGGGAAACAGCCAGGTAATTGAAAATCTCAACAACTATCTTTCCGGCCAAAACCGGCTCTACCGTTCCGGTATTGTTGTCGATTATCCCGTTATCTCGGCCTGTGTCGCCGCCCTTGCGGAACTGGGGGACAGCTCCTCATTTCCGGCGCTTTTTTCAGCCCTCACTACCGATTACCCCGAGGTGATTGTACTTGAGGTCTCAGGCGCGCTGGATTTAATACCCGGTAATTTCAAGCAGTTCCTTATCGATGTGATCCTCAAAAACCCGCCTGCAGAGAAACTCGCCGCTTTTAAGGCGGGCATGAACAGCGGCCGCTTTACTCCCGCTGAACGGGGGCAGCTCGCCGAGATCGCTTTGGAACAGAGTCTCGGTTCCTCCCCCGATAATACTGAAGATAACGCCGCTCTTTCCGCTTTACGTTACGCCTCGGCGCTTGCCATTACATGGCTCCAGTGGACCAGGGCCGGTGCTATGGCAATCAGGCATTTTTACCGTACCCAGACCGATTTCCAGCATGGCCTCGCCCCCAGGGAGCGTTTCATCGAGGCCATTGCCTGCCTGGGCGCCATGGGAAGCTCCGATGCTTCTATGGCCCTTGCCCTGCAATTGGGGCTTGTCAACGCACAAACTGAAAAAACCGGTGCCTATGACGAGGACATTACCCTGGCGCTGGTCCGCGCCCTGGGCGCCATAGGCGACAAGGCCGCCTTTGACTACCTGCTCTATATCAGCTATTTATCTTACCCCGAGTACATTCAGGCCGCGGCAAAGGAGGCCCTGAACCGTCTCAAATGGTAAGCCGCTCCAAGCTCAACCCGGTTTTAAGTGCAGCATTCGGGACCGCTATTGGTTTCTATTGCCTTAGCACGCTTTACCGTTCCGGCCATATTGCCATCAATGGGCTCCTTGGGCTCATGCTCGTCCCGGTATCGGCGCTCTGCCTGTTCCGCGTCCTGGCTTCATTTCCCCTGTATTGTAAAAACAGAAAATTGCAGCTAACAGTCGTGTATAGCGCCGTCTTTTCTGCGGGCCTCGCCCTGGGGATAGGCGCCGGTGCGGCGGTTTCCGCAACCACCAGTTTCGGCATCCCTGTGCAAAATATGCGGGCCATTGGCGGTGTTTTGCTTGAAGACCCCCGGCTTATTTCTGGCGGCAGGGCAATGGCCGTACTCTCGTTACGCGAAACATATGGAAGCGGGGCGCTCAGGGTTTCCGCAAAGGGGGAGATGACGGTTTTCTTTCCTGAGGAAAACGCGGGGCGGCTGCGGGAATTTGGCAGGGGAACCAGGATTTTTGCCGAAGGAAGACTTCGGGAGAGCTCCGCCGCGGCGGGGCAGTATCTGTTCAGCGCCGAATCTATGCACATAACGGAGCCGGCATCCGCCCTTGAGCGTTTCCGCACCGGCGTCAGAATGAGCCTTGTACGGCGCTTTGACCCCGTTTCTGCAAGAAGCGACGTTTCTGCAAGAAGCGATGCCCCCTGGGGCGGCCTTGCCCTGGCGCTGCTTTTGGGTATACGCGACAGTCTTGATACGGACATTGCCTCTTTGTACCGGGACGCGGGCTGTTCGTACATACTCGCCCTTTCGGGAATGCACCTGGCAGTGCTGGCTTCACTTATCGCCTTGCTGCTCAAAAAGACCCTGGGTCTCAAAGCCGCCGCTCTTGCCGGCGCGGTCATTATCATCCTCTACTGTTTTATCGTGGGGCCGCTGCCAAGTCTCAACCGGGCGATGCTGATGTATCTCCTGGGAGTGCTGGCAATACTCGGCGCATTGCCCAGGGACGCTCTGTCCCTCCTTGCTATGGCCTTTGTCATGCAGGTTACGGTTGCACCCCAATCAGGATATTCGATTTCCTTCATGCTCTCGTATTTGGCTTTGGGGGGTATTCTCATCGCCGGGGAAGCCCTTGGCGTATTATGCAGGGGGAAAATGCCGCCCTGCCTTTTGCAGCCCCTCTGCGCATCTCTGGGAGCATTTCTGGCAACCGCCGGAATAACGGCGTTTTTTTTCGGCGTGCTAAGGCCCGTGGGAATCCTAACCGGCCTGATTCTGGTTCCCCTTACCACGGTGTTTATGATAGGCTCCATGGCCGCTCTTGCCCTGGACTTTATCTCGCCCCTGCTTTCGCGGCTCATAAGTCCGGCGCTTTCCCTGCTGTATATGGTGATGGAAAAAACCGTAACAGTTGCAAGCCGTGTTCCCGGCATCAACGCATCATCACCCGTCATGGTACTCGCCCTCTCTCTTGTTCTGTCATTTTTCATCGTGTATTTCGCGTACCGGCGCATGACCGCAAAAAACCAGCTCCTCTCGTTCGGCTGAAAAAATGGAATTAAACTACAATTCCGCAGCGGAACTGCGGGCCTTTCTGGAGCAGAACGGCCTTGGGATGCGGAAAAAATACGGGCAGAATTTTTTGATCAACCCTATGGTGCGGCAAAAACTGGCGGACGCGCTGGAAGCGGAAGCCGGCGCGGAAGTCTGGGAAATAGGGCCCGGCCTTGGGGCCATGACCGCCCTGCTGCTTGAAAAGGGCCTTGTAGTGCAGGCTTTTGAGATCGATCCCGGTTTTGTGCGGATTTTAAATGAACTCTTTGGGGAGAAAAAGAATTTTCATCTTGTAGAAGGTGATGCGATGAAGACCTGGCCTTCCCGGCCGGCCGTGCCCTATCTATTGGGGAATCTGCCCTACAATATCGCCGCGGCGCTCATGGCGGATTTTATCGAACAGGGCCGGCTTTTTACGCGTATGGTGGTTACGGTTCAGCGCGAGGTTGGGCTCCGTATGGCGGCCTTGCCCGGTTCGGCGGATTATTCTTCCTTTTCGGTGTTATGCGCATCGGTATATAAAGTAAAACCCCTCATGGTAATCCGCAGCGCTTCTTTTTATCCCAGGCCCAGGGTGGATTCCCAGGGCGTTTTGCTTGAAAAGCGGGACCATATCGATCCGTACCCGGCGCTGTTTTATCCCCTGCTGCGGCAGCTCTTTGCCTCGCGCCGGAAAATGATAAAAAACAACCTGGCGCGTTTTACTGGCTCCCAGGAACTGGCAGCCGGGGCTTTGTCTCAGTGCGGCATAAAAGGGGAAGAACGCGCTGAGAATCTGGGGCCTGAAGCCTTCGCGGCTCTTGCAAAGGCGCTTGAGAATATGCGAATATAAAAGAAGGGATGTTAATCGCCGAAAATATCGCAAAAATAGAAGAGCGTATACAAAAAGCCTGCGCCGTATCGGGCAGGAAGCGGGAGGAAATTACCCTCATGGGGGTATCAAAATTCCACCCCATAGAATTTGTTGAAGAAGCATGGCAGGGCGGCATACGCTGTTTCGGCGAGAGCAGGGTACGGGAAGGGGCCGAAAAATTTGAAGGCTTCAGGGAAGGCCGCAGCGGCGCGGAGCTGCACCTGATAGGCACGCTTCAGCGGAACAAGGCAAAAACAGCCGCAGTGGCCTTTGACTGTATTCAGTCCCTTGACCGGGAAAACCTTATTGGTGAGCTTGCAAAATGCGCCGGCGGCAAGGTTTTGCCGGTGCTGCTTGAGCTGCACACCGGGGAAGAATCCAAAAGCGGTTTCGTCGGTTTGGACGAATTGTTCAGCGCCGCTGAACTGGCGCTGGGTTTTTCCAGCTTAAGGCCCCGGGGTCTTATGACTATGGCGCCTTTTACCGCCGACACTGAGCGTATACGCGCTTCTTTCAGGCTTTTGGCAAAAGCCCAAAAGGAACTGGAGCGGCGCTTTCCCCCGGCGGAAAACTGGTCCTGCCTTTCAATGGGTATGTCCGGCGACTTTGAAATCGCCATCCAGGAAGGAGCAACCCTGCTGCGAATTGGAAGCGCTATTTTTGGGGAGCGCCTGTAATGACAAAAAAGATAAAAAGGCGGGTATTTTTTGCGGTTCTGCTGCTCTTTGCCGCTATCCCCGCATTTCGCGTAACAGCCCAGACCACCGTCCCCGGTTCAACTACATTCGATACCTCCGGTTTTCCCCTTTGGGCAAAGGATATACGCCGCTGGGAAATTATAGCCTTTGGTTCCTATCCCTTTACCATGTTTACCGCCACGTTTTTTATGGATACCTACCGCTGGATAGACAACAACGGAATGAGCTGGAGCGCTGAAGGTCGCCGTTATGCGCCCTGGCCTTTAAAATCAGCCGGCGCAGTGGATATGTCGAACCAGCAGCATGAAATGACCCTTATAATCGCCGCAGGACTCTCAGTCGCTATTGCGTTTACCGATTTAATCATCGTTCAGATAAAGCGGCAAAAGGCGCGGCGTATCGCCGAAAATATGCCCCCAGGTACCGCCATCATCATCAAGAAGCCCTGGCCGGAAAATCAGGCCGGCCAGAATGACGGGTCTGACAATGCCAATAACGGCGCAGCCGACAATGGCGCAGCCAACGGCGCAGCCGACAATGGCGCAGCCAACGGCGCAGCCGACAATGGCGCAGCAAACGGCACTGCCGACAATGGCGCAGCCGCGCCCGGTGATGTCTCCGCGCCCTGATGCCCGCGATTTCCTGCACCATCACCGAAGAGCTCCCCGAAGGTCTCCGCCTTGACCGCTATGTGGCTGAATACCTGCGTCTGCTCTCCCGCTCGCAGATCAAGGCAAGATGCCTTACAGGCAGCATTAACGGAAAAGATGTTAAACTCTCCCGTCCGGTAAAACAGGGCGACCTGATAGAACTTTCCTGGAAAGAAGCGGAGCCCCTCTTTTTGGAGCCAGAGGATATTCCCCTTGACATACTCTATGAAGACGAGCGGGTAGTGGTAATAAACAAGGGCCAGAGAATGGTGGTTCACCCCGGAGCGGGCAACCGCCGGGGTACCCTTGCCAACGCCCTCTGTTTCAGGCAGCTTGCGCGTAACGGCCTTTTGCAGCCTTCGGCGTTGCGGCCGGACGCACTGCGGCCGGATGCGTTGCGGCCGGGCGCACTGCGGCCGGGCATAGTACATCGGCTGGACAAGGAAACCTCAGGGGTCATTATCGCCGCCTGGGATGATGAGGCCCTGGCCTTCCTCGCCGATCAGTTCAAAACCAGAAAAACGCGAAAAACCTATATCGCCATTATTCCCGGCTGCCTTAAGGATGAAACCGGGCGTATTGAAACCTGTATTGCCAGGGACAGCAGGGATCGCAAACGTTTTACCGTGTCTGAGCGCGGAAAAATCGCCATCACTTTTTACAAGGTGCTCAAAACCTGGCGTAGCCATTCGCTTATCATGCTGCGTCCCAAAACAGGCCGCACCCACCAGCTCCGTGTTCATTTGCGCTACTTAGGACACCCCATCATCGGGGATTCCATCTACGGTATAAGTGACAAACTTTTCCCGGATGCGAGCCTCATGCTCCACGCGAAAAGCCTTGCTATAACCCTGCCCGGCGAAACAGAGCCGCGTACATTCAAAGCCCCGCTGCCGGAACGTTTTACCTCCATGATGCGCGTTCTTGATACAATCCGCGCAGGGGCTAACAGATGAGCGAAACCACAGAGCCCGCCATTGTTGCCGAGACCGACGATTACGCGGTCGTATTCAAGCCGCCCCGTATCCACTGCGCTCCGCTGCGGCAGGGTGAAACCGGCACGCTCCTTGATTGGTATGCTGCGGTTTTTCCCCCGGTCCTTGCGCTTGCCGGCAGAAAAGTGGACGAGGGCGGCCTGGTACACCGCCTTGATTTTGAGACTCAGGGTCTGGTGTTGTTTGCAAAAAACCAGCAAAGTCTTGAATCGTTTCAGACCCAGCAGGAAGAAGGAACATTCATCAAAGAGTACAGCGCCCTCTGCCTGCAACGCACATCCGCCAGGCCTGCCGGTTTCCCGCCGCCGCCTGAAACACCCGGTTCTCCGCCCTTTACAATCGAAAGTTTTTTCCGCCCCTTCGGCCCCGGCAGAAAACAAGTCCGCCCCGTAATTGATGGCGTACACAAGGAACGCGCCGCAGACAGGGGCGGCTTTTATAAGACCGGGATAATTGCTGTTTCCGCATCTTCATCTCCGGATGATAAAACAGCAGGCAATTTTTATTCTTTTACTGCCCGGATAAAGCGCGGCTTCCGGCACCAGATACGCTGTCATCTTGCATGGATAGGGTATCCTATTTTGAACGATCCCCTGTACGGGCCTGAACAACCTGCACCGGAAAGCGCTTCCGGCTTCCTTGCACTCTGCGCCCAGGGGCTGTTTTTTAAGGATCCCCATACCGGGCAGGAACGGGATTACCGGATTGAGGGGCTATAGTTATTATTTGAAACTGACTCGATCAACATAACTTCCACACAATTCAATGGCAATGTATACTCAATTATGCAAAATCAAACCGTACTGGTGGTAGACGATGAGGAAAAAATTCTCCAACTGGTTAAATCCTACCTTGAAATAAACGGCTTCCATGCGCTCTGCGCCAAAAGCGCCGGGGCGGGTATGGAACTGTTTGAACAACACACAGTAGATTTGATTTTGCTTGACCTTATGCTCCCGGATTTTTCCGGCGAGGAATTCTGCCGGAGGGTACGGGAAGTTTCGGCAATTCCCATCATCATGATTACCGCCAGGGTGGACGAAGAGGACATTATCCGCGGCCTGGGCATGGGGGCCGATGATTATGTGTGCAAGCCCTTTAGCCCCCGGCAGCTTGTGGCGCGGGTACAGGCGGCGGTGCGCAGGGATGCGGTACGCATGAATGCGCAGCACGGAAGCGCCAGCTCTGGAATAAAGGAGAATATTTTATCCTCCGGCGATCTGGTTGTGGATACGGAAAGCCGGCTGGTAACAATAAAAGGCGATCCGGTGAGCCTGACCCGTGACGAGTACCATATACTGACCCTCCTCATGTCCCGGCAGGCGAAGATTTTTACCCGCGACGAAATTTTGCAGTATGTTAAAGGCGATGACTATGACGGGTTTGACCGCGCCGTTGATACCCATATCAAGAATCTCCGGGCAAAGTTAGGTGACGATCCGCGATCCCCCAGGTACATCGTTACTGCTCACGGAATTGGTTACCGTTTTGGAGCGGATAATTGAATCATGATTAGTCTGAAACACCGTTTGACCCTTACCTATGCCCTGTTCATCAGTGCCGCACTGGCTGTTCTCACGCTGGTTATCAATCAATTTACTGTGATTGTGTTTACTTCACTTATAAAAGACAATATCGCCGGAAAGAGCAATGAAATTGTGCAGGCAATCGGCGAGCAGTACAACGGAATGAGCCGCCGTTTTAACCAGTCTACCATCGAAGCGATTGGAATGTATTTTGTGCATGACGGGTATATCGTAACGGTGGAGGATGAAAAAGGCGATACGGTCTGGGACGCCCGTTCCTGCGATATGCAAGAATGTACAAAGGTATTGAATACCATAAGCGAACGGATGGAAGATAGCTTCCGCCTGAACGGGTCATGGCAAACTCTGGAATACCCGGTGACACATAACGGCACAAATGCGGGAAAAGTAATCATAGAAACCTATGGCCCGTTCTTTTTCAGCGAAACCGAATCGAAATTTCTCTCTTCGATAAACCGCCTGCTCGTCATGGCGGGTATTGTTTTTATTTTGCTGAGCATAGGTATTTCAATACTGCTTTCCGGCGCCATAGCAAAGCCCATTGTCAAAGCCGGCGAAGCAGCCCGCCGCATAGCGAATATTCATGCAAAAGGCGCTGACCGCCAAAATCTCAATATACGGCTTGACGAGGGTTACAAAACACGGGAGCTGCATGAACTTTCCCGCTCTATCAATAATCTGGCGGCTGAACTGGAAGAAGGGGAGCGCCGCCAAAAGCAGCTCAGCTCCGACATAGCCCATGAATTGCGCACGCCCCTTACCTGTTTGCAGGGAAATATCGAGGCCATGATCGACGGCGTCTGGAAAGCAGACCCGGAGCATCTAAAAAGCTGCCATGAGGAAATTTTGCGCCTTGCCCGGCTGGTAGCGGATTTGCATACCCTGACCAATTTTGAGTGGGAACGCATTGAGCTTCACAAAACGGATTTTGATCTTGCACGGCTTTTGCATACTGCGGTAGATCAGTTTAATCAGGCTGCCGCCGATAAAGGCATTGCCATTAATCTAAATCTCCGGGAAAGCCCGGTAAATGCCGATTATGACCGGCTCAAACAGGTATTTATCAATCTGCTTTCCAATGCGGTAAAATACACCGATTCGGGCAGCATTACCATTGGAATTGAAAAGGGGGCAAAAAACTGGGATGTTACGGTGGCCGATACAGGCATCGGCATACCGGAAGAAGATATGCCCCATATTTTTGAGCGGCTCTACCGTTCCGATAAATCCCGGAGCCGGAGCACCGGCGGGGCGGGAATTGGGCTGGCCATTGCGGCGGCTATAACAGCAGCCCACGGGGGGAATATCAGCGCTGCCAGTGAAAACGGCAAGGGCAGCATTTTTACAGTTTATTTATAAATTTTTCCAAGCAACATAATTTCCTCACAATTTAATGGTAGACTTAAAGGGTCAAACAAGAGGAGAGAGGTAAGAATGAAAACCGAAACAATCCGTATCGGCGGCATGACCTGTATAAACTGCCAGAACCGGATTGAAAAAACACTGAAAAGCACTATAGGGGTGGAGGACGCAACGGTACATTACAGTACCGGAACGGCCACCGTTACCTGGAACCCCTCGGTTATTACCTTTAACGAGATTAAAGCGGCGATAGAAACACTGGATTATGAGGTTCTGAAAGAACCCGTTCTGGACGGCAAAGCCGCAGTCCCGGTATCAGAGATCATCGGGACGCTGGTGATTATCCTTTCCCTCTATGTACTGCTGCGGGGCCTTGGTATCAATACCATCACTTCAGCCTTCCCGCTGGCGGAAGCCGGTATGGGTTACGGAATGCTGTTTGTTATCGGGCTTATCACATCTGTTCACTGTATTGCCATGTGCGGGGGGATTAACCTTTCGCAATGTTTAAAGGGGGGAGCCCCCCCCTCGCTCCAGCCTGCTACGCAGTCTTTCGCTACCCCCCCACCTGGGGGTTCCACCCCCAAACCCCCGCTTAATCCGGCAGTTCTGTTTCCTTCTATTCTTTACAACGCCGGGCGGGTAATTTCTTATACCGTCGTGGGGATTATTGTTGGAGCTTTGGGGTCGGTAATTACCGTGTCGGGCAGGTTTCAGGGCATTGTCCAGTTGGCCGCCGGGGTGTTCATGGTGATCATGGGTATCAACATGCTGGGCATTTTTCAGGGTTCCATAGGAACCGCTCTGCGGCGCCTCAATCTTCATATGCCTAAAATATTTGCCCGGAAAATCGACGAGCAAAAATCAGCTAACAAAAATCCGCTGATTATCGGCCTACTTAATGGATTTATGCCCTGCGGCCCCTTACAGGCCATGCAGCTCTACGCCCTTTCCACCGGAAGCCCCATAGCCGGCGGCGTGTCCATGTTCCTTTTCAGTATGGGGACGGTTCCGCTGATGTTCGGAATTGGGGCTTTGGGATCATTTTTGAGCGGCGCCAAAGGGCACGATTTTTCCCGCAAGGTAATGAAGGTTGGCGCAATTCTCGTAACGGTGATGGGCATGACCATGTTCACCTATGGCTGGGGGCTTGCGGGTTATAATTTCAATTTTGCCGATAAGATAGCCGCCGCCATAAATCCCCTCGCCGCACAATCAGGCGGAGCTGGGGAAGGAGCTTTTGCCCAAGGAACTTTAGTTCCAGTAATTAAAAACGGCGTTCAAATGGTCAATTCTACCTTGAGCGGCGGGCGCTATCCGGCGATCACCGTGCAGCAGGGTATTCCGGTCAAGTGGACGATCAACGCCCCGGCGAGCAGCATTAACGGCTGCAATAACCGCATGATTGTTCGGGAATACGGCATCGAACACCGCTTCCAGCCCGGCGAAAATGTGATCGAGTTTACGCCGGTAAAAAGCGGCAAATTTTCCTACTCCTGCTGGATGGGCATGATCCGCAGTTCCATCACTGTAGTAGAAGAAGGGTCGGCAGCAGATGCTGCCGCAAGCGTGGCTGATATCGGAGAACCTAATCTAAATCCAACACCGGCAGGGGTTGATATACCTACAGACAAAGTGTCGTTAGCTGAAATACTTGATGGCGGAACCGCAGGTTCACGTTATCAGACTATAACAATCAATCTTCATGATGAAGGTATAGACCCGGCAATCATCGTATTACAGCGGGGTATTCCTACGATATGGACTATCAACAACAATTCCCTTGATCCGGGCAACAGCCGTCTCATCTTCCCCGCCTATTACACCCGGCTTGATATGGACCAGGGGGACAATGTGATACAACTTATGCCTACCGATGACTTTGATTTTTCTACCGGCGACAATGTGTTTTACGGTTATGTGAAAGTGATAGAAGACTTGAATAATGTAAACGTCGAGGCAATCAAAACGGAAGTGCTTAATTTTGAAACTCAGATATACCCTGACGCTTATTTTGAAGCCCAGGCATCGGGCCAAGGGTCCGCCGGTGGCTGTTGCGGTAGTTGAAACCGCTTGCGCGGTATCTAAAAAGGGGGTGTAAACGTTATGGATTTTTTATTAAGTCATTGGCATTGTATTGTTCCGGTTATCGCAATCGCGATTGTTTTGCTGTTGCGGGGCCGGCGCAAGGAAAAGAATTAAACACCGTTGGCGTTTAAGAAATATTTTTTTCAGGAGGAGAAAAATGAGAAATAGTTTTAATAGAAACAAAGCATTGGTTTTAACGGCGGCCTTATTGGTAATGAGTTCTGCCCTTTTCGGACAAACGGCAGGGCAAAACGTGGTAAAACCCGCCATCGCCGACCGTGACCTCGTAATCCAGATTTCCGATGTTACGGAAAACGCGGTCTTCTATCCGGTAGATATTGAAGGAACCCGGCTTGAAATATTGGCAGTAAAGGCCCCGGACGGCACAATCCGCACGGCCTTTAACACCTGTCAGGTCTGCTACGGTTCGGGCCGGGGCTTCTACAAACAGCAGGGGACGGTCCTCGTCTGCCAGAACTGCGGCAACCGTTTCCGCATGAGCCAGGTGGAAGTGCGGAGCGGCGGCTGTAACCCCGTGCCGATTTTTGCGGCTAACAAAACGGTAACGGACACGACCATCACCGTTTCAAAAGACTTTTTGAAAGAGGCAAAGTCTATCTTTGCAAGATGGAGGCGAGGTTAAAACACGCTGCGTATTTTTAACCTGGTATGAAGGAGTGTAAAATGCAAACCGAGACTTTAAGCATCGGCGGTATGACCTGTGCAGCTTGCGCGGGCCGGATAGAAAAGACAGTGAAGAAACTGGAGGGGGTTACCGCTGCAACGGTAAACCTTGCCAGCGAAAAACTGTTTGTGGAATATGGGGATACCCTCACCCTTTCGAGTATCAAGGAAGCGGTGGTAAAAATCGGCTATGAAGTATTGGATAAGCCCAAAGGCAGTACCGTTACAATTCCCATCGGCGGAATGACCTGCGCCGCTTGTTCGGCCCGGGTTGAGAAGGCCATTAAAAAACTGGAGGGCATTGAAACCGCCACGGTGAACCTTGCTACGGAAAAGGCCACGGTGGTTTACAATCCCCAGGCCCTGCGGGTTTCCGCTATTAAAGAAGCAATTGAAAAAGCGGGCTACACGGCGCTGGACTTTTCCAAAGAAGGGGCTGTTGATGAAGATAAACTGCGGAAAGAGCGGGACATAAAAATTCTCTGGAGAAAATTTATTACTGCCGCCGCGCTGGCCTTTCCGCTCCTGTATATCGCTATGGTTCCCATGATCAAATGGTTCAGTCTCCCCTTCCCCAAGGCCCTGGCCCCGATGAATTTCCCGCTACTCTACGGGCTGGCTGAATTAGTGCTGGTCATTCCCATTATTGCGGTGGGCTATCGCTTCTACACGGTAGGTTTCAAAAATCTTTTGCACCGCAGCCCCAATATGGACAGTCTTATCGCCATCGGCACATCGGCGGCGGTATTGTACAGCCTCTACAATATTTGGCAAATCGCCCAGGGCAATTTTCTGGCCGTGGACGCCCTGTACTTTGAAACCGCCGGGGTGATTATCGCCCTCATTCTATTGGGTAAATCCCTTGAGGCGGTTTCAAAGGGCCGCACCAGCGAGGCTATAAAAAAACTCATGGGCCTTGCGCCCAAGACGGCGATCATAATCGAAAATGGCATAGAAAAAGAAATCCCCATTGATGAAGTGATCCCCGGCGATATTATTGTGGTAAAGCCCGGCGCAAAGATCCCCGTAGACGGCGTTGTTACCGAAGGCCACACCGCCATTGATGAATCAATGCTTACCGGGGAAAGTATGCCGGTGGATAAAAAAGCCGGGGACAAAGTGTTCGCCGCTACGATTAACAGCAATGGTCTTATTCAGTTCAAGGCTGAAAAAATCGGCAGCGATACAGCCTTAGCCCAAATAATCAAACTGGTGGAAGATGCCCAGGGTTCCAAGGCTCCCATAGCCCAGTTAGCTGACATCGTATCCGGTTACTTCGTACCCATCGTCTGCGCCATTGCCCTTGTTGCCGGCGCCGCCTGGTTCATCACGGCCTCCGCCGGTCTCGTAACGCTCCCTGCAGGGAAATCAGTTCTTGAATTCTCCCTCACCATTTTTATCTCCGTGCTGGTTATCGCCTGCCCCTGCGCTTTGGGTCTCGCAACGCCTACAGCGATCATGGTAGGAACCGGCAAGGGAGCGGAGAACGGCATTTTGATCAAAGGCGGCGAGGCTCTGGAAACAGCGCACAAGATACAAACCATTGTGTTTGACAAAACCGGAACCATCACCGAAGGAAAGCCCAAGGTTACGGATATAATCATGGCAGGGGGGGGAGAGCCCCCATCCTTGTCGTTTTTGCAAATCGTTGCGTCAGTTGAAAAAGGGAGCGAACATCCGCTGGGGCAAGCCATCGTAAACGAAGCGGTGGAACGGCATCTCTCTTTATTCACGCCCGAACAATTTACCTCCATCACGGGCCGTGGTGTTGAATCCCTGGTCAACGGCATTTCCGTGCTCGTAGGGAACCGTAAACTCATGGACGAGCGGGGTATCTCCCTTTCCGAACTTGAGGCCGATTCAGACCGCCTTGCCGGTGAGGGGAAAACGCCCATGTATGCCGCATTGGACGGGAAGATTGCAGGCATTGTGGCCGTTGCGGATGTGGTAAAGCCATCGAGCAAGGCGGCTATTGAAAGTCTCCACAAAATGGGGATTGAGGTTGCCATGATTACCGGGGACAACAAGAAAACCGCCGCCGCTATCGCCAAACAGGTGGGAATAGACCGGGTGTTATCGGAAGTGCTGCCACAAGACAAATCCGCCGAGGTGAAAAAGTTACAGGGCGCTGATACAAATATGCGTGGAGAAAAGCATAAGCTTTTCTCCGGAGCTACAAACCGGAGGTTTGTAGCCATGGTAGGAGACGGCATCAATGACGCTCCGGCGCTGGCCCAGGCGGATATCGGCATCGCTATCGGGAGCGGTACTGATGTAGCAATGGAAAGCGCCGACATCGTGTTAATGCGCTCCGATCTAATGGACGTTTCCACGGCTATCAATTTGAGCAAAAAGACGATCCGTAACATCAAGCAAAATCTCTTTTGGGCTTTTGGGTATAACGTGGTGGGTATTCCCATTGCGGCAGGTCTCTTGTACTTGTTTGGCGGGCCGCTTCTCAATCCGATATTCGCCGCCGCCGCCATGAGCCTTTCTTCGGTGTCGGTATTAACCAATGCCTTGAGGCTGAAACGGTTTAAGGCAACAAGGGCTTAGTATCTCAGGTTTGTATGAACCTGAAAATTGTAATTTACAGGGAGGTGATAAAAAATGAAAAACATAAAAGTTTTTTTGTGGGCAGCTCTTTTTGGGCTGCTGGTAATGGCCGCAGTTTCCTGCGGTAAAGGCGGGGGTATTTCTTCGCTTGATGTGGTGGGTAAAGATTCGATCAATTCTTTTGACAAACTGTTACAGCAAACCGCACGACAGGTAACACAGGATGCAATGAACGGCGGCTGGTCGCTGGCAGCGCCGGATAATATGGCCCGGTTTATCTGGAGTAAAAATTACGCCGAAAGTCCCCTGCATGATGTGATGCTTGAATTGGACGCCGCTCCTTTCCTCGCCGCCGGGCTTGATCCCGATAAACTCCCCGAAAATTTTGCCTTCTATGAGGGAATGCTCATGGTAGGCACAAAACTCGGGGAGGAAACCCTGAAATACTCAGGCGAAGTTACGCCCCTTGCTTCATACGAACAGATCGTAAAGCTCAAAAGAAGCAGCATCGGCTATCATGGCGCCCTTGATCACTACGGCGTGAGTCTGGGGGACGGTAATATGTTTGAATGGGCCAAAGATATGAGTACCAATGACAAGGATATGGTCTTTGTGCTTAACCCCGAACCGTTTATTGCGGCAGGGGCTGACCCGAACAAAATTGAAGGCTGGGCTTTTGCAAAAGTTACGGTGGATGACGCAAACGGCAAGCCTGTAGAGGTGGATAAACTTTTAAAGCCCTTTAACTTGCAGTAAGGAATTTTGTGCTCAAGTTTCTCAATATATACTCTGTTTGACCAACGGCATCAAATATTAGCAACCGTTATCTGCCATTGTTTTCGGTGACCATAATACAGATTTTGCCGGGAACCGCTATAGGTCTCCTGTCCTTTGGCTTCCAGTTTAACACTTGACTATACTTCGTCTGACGTGTTTAATAGAAATGTCAAAAAAACATGAAAAAGGGATGGGGTAAAGTAAAAATGAAGAAAATACTCTCAAAAATAATACGCCGCATAGATCGGGCCATTGCGGGTACCATAGGAGCACAGCTTTTTATTTTTGCTCTGGCTGTTGTTTCCTTGTTTATTATCCTGTTTGTTGTTTCCGCCGTCCTTTATCCTGCTGAGGGCGGAATAGATGTCCGGTTCTGGACGGTGATGAATAATTTTCTTGATGTGGGTGGTTATGAGGAAACTTCCGGCGTAAGCCCCATTTTGATTTTTATCGTTAATATATGCGGCATGGTATTTATGGGTGGCCTGCTCGTTTCAGTTTTAACGAACATCATTACGCGCCGCATTGAACGGGTGCAGGAAGGGGAAGTGTATTATCAGTTTAAAGAGCACGTCATTATCATTGGCTATGATAAAATCTGCGCCGGTTTAATCGCCGGTCTCGTGGACAAAGGTTGCAAGGAGATTGTCCTCCAGACAGTCAGGAATGTCCCAGAAGTGCACCACGAGTTGTTTACCGAATTGAGTAAAGAATTATACCGCAAAACAACCATTGTCAGCGGCAACAGGACTTCCGCAGAAGATATAAAAAAACTCTGTCTTTGCGCCTGCACAGAAATATTTCTTTTCGGCGAGCAGGGCGAGGACGACAGGGATTCCCGGAATATCGAATGTTTAAAATTATTGGCCTCTGAACTTTCCGGGGCAAATAAAAATGTGCGTTGCCATGTGCTTTTCAGCAGACAGTCGACTTTTGTGGCTTTCCAGCAGCAGGACATTCCAGAGATACGGGAGCACATCGACTTTATCCCCTTTAATTTCTGCGACCACTGGGCAAAGAAAGTTTTTGCCGACTGCGAATACGGCGTCGACGGCATTACTTACACGCCTCTGGACCGGGAACCAATCACCGATGATTCGGAAAAGCAGGTTCACCTTGTTATTTTAGGTATGACAAGCATGGGCATTGCTTTGGGCATGCAAGCCGCCCAGCTTTGCCACTTTCCGAATTTTTTTACAAAAGGTATTAAAACCCGCATTACATTTATAGACGAAAAAGCAAAGAAAGAAATGGATTTTCTAAAAGGGAGGGTACGTTCCCTTTTTGACGAAATAGATTATTTTTATTGGGATGTTGATTCCTGTATCAAAACGGACAATACAAAAACAAAAGAGAAGTTTACGGATTTTGAATTTGAATTTATCTGCGGCCGTTTTGAGTGCGACGAAATTCAGATGTATCTTGCGGAGCTGGCGGGCAGGAAAAATACTTTTCTTACCATAGCTGCAGCCTTGAAGGATTCCTCTGCCCTGGCCACAGCTCTCTACCTCCCTTCCGCAGTTTACGAGAGCGAGACCCAAATTCTGGTTAACCAGGAAGCTTCTTACGCGGTAGTGGATTTCCTTTCTCAAAAAGCTCCGGACGGAGTGTACCGCAAATATCGCAACCTTAGACCCTTTGGTATGCTGAGCGGCGCCTATAACGCTGGCGAGGCCGACGACCTTATCCCCATGATGATAAAATATATTTACGATGAAGCAAACAAAGGTTCTTCTGCGCAGGATTTCCCCATAGAACAGATCCGTAAAAGCTGGCTGCTCGACTGGAAGCCATCTGACACTGTGTCGGCCCTCAAGGCATCGAACCGTTATTGCGCCAATTCTATTCCCATAAAACAGCGTTCCCTGGGAATAAGGGCCGGTGTTGAACTAACGGAACAGCAAATTAAGTCTGCGGCACTTGTGGAACACAACCGATGGACGGCAGAAAAACTCCTTCTCGGTTTCAGAGCTCCCACGGCGGAAGAAACCGCAAGCATTGCAGCAGAAAACAAGCGTGATTATTTTAAGCAGCGCCTTATCCATGCGGATATAAAAGCCTATGCCGGCCTTGGGCTTGACGACAAGAATATCGATGTAAAAGTTTACGACATCAATATTTGCAGGGCGATTCCTTACATGCTTGAGGTGCATGAAAGTATGAATAAAAGGAGCAAACAGAAATGAGCCAGGACCTGATAGAAAACCGGCAAATCCGGATATTCATCTCCTCAACATTCCGGGACATGCAAGATGAACGGAACTACCTTGTACAAAAGACTTTTCCTTCATTAAGAAAATATTGTGCAGAACGGGAAATAACCTTGCAGGAACTTGACCTGCGCTGGGGCATAAGCGAAGAAGAATCAAAGCAGGGAAAAGTTGTGGATATTTGCCTTAAAGAGATAAGAAAAACCACACCCTTTTTTATTGGACTTTTGGGTGATCGTTATGGATGGGTGCCTGACAAAGCTGATCTGAATAAAATGGGTGAAAAATCCAATGTGTTTGCGGACTACCCCTGGGTACAGGAAGAGCTTGAAAAAAAAGGGACTAGCATCACGGAGATTGAAATACAGGAAGGCGTACTAAGGGCAAAAACCAAAGTTAACGCCTATTTCTATTTTCGCTCATCGACAATGGATATTCCCAATAATGCGGATTTTAGAGAGGCCCAGGACAGTCCGGAGTCGGAGAAACTTGAGCGTCTGAAATCGAATCTGCAGGAACAGAAAACCTACCCTGTAGCGGTATACGATTCCATAAAGCATCTTGGCGATCTGGTGGAGCGGGACTTCAAAGAACTGGCCGACGCCCTGTTCCCCAAGGTGTCGTTTTCTGCCCTAAAGAAAGAACGACTCGAACAAGAGTCTTTTCTTAAGAGCAAAACCATAGCCTATGTCAGTGACGACGAGCTTGTAAAGCAGATTGATGAATTTGTCTCAGGTGAAACGCCCTGTCTTGTTGTTAAAGGGGAAAGCGGTACTGGAAAAAGTGCTTTGCTTGCTAACTGGATTAAAAGCCGGGTGCACCAAGGCGAAGAAAAAATAATCTACCATTTCGTTGGGCAGTCAATGTCCCAGGGGGATTACCGTAAAATTAACGCACGGCTCATCAACGAATTGAAAGACATCTATTCGCTTGAGAACCCGCCAAATGAACTTGAGCAGCTGCAGGCGGGCGAGGACAAGCAGCAAGCAAAACTGCAAAACCTGCTTGCCGGAATTCGGGACAGAGGGCGGCTTATCATCATTCTTGAAGGGCTTGATAAACTCGCCGATTCAGCCGGCGCCAAACTGCTCAACTGGCTGCCGGGCTTTCCTTCAAATGTCAAGTTCATCTTTTCAACGCAGAATGGCGATAAAACAATGGATTATTTCACCCGCATGGATTATCCGGTTGTTGAAATGAAGCTTCTGAGCATGGATCGCATAAAAGCATTGATTCCCCTGTACCTCAATTTATATGGAAAGAATCTAAACGACCAGCAGATCGAACGTATCGCAGAAGACCCGGAGAACGCTAATCCCCTTGCTCTTTGCACCCTGCTGGATGAGCTGCGTATGTTCGGTGTACATGAAAAACTGAATGAGAAGATAGACTGGTACCTGAAGGCGGGGAGCATCCCGGCCCTGTTTGAGCTGGTCCTTGCGAGACTTGAAGATAACTTTGACGACGGCAAAGAAAACTTTGTAAAAAACGTCCTTTCCCTGCTCTGGGTTTCCCGAAACGGTCTGTCTGAAGACGAACTCTCCGCCATTACCAAGTCGGCGCCCCTGTACCGTTCCCAACTCTTCTGCGGGCTGGAAAGCCATCTATTGACCCGCGATGGTCTTTTGACATTCTCCAACAGATACATCAGGGAAGCAGTTGAAAACCGGTATTTGAACACCGATGAGTCAAAACGCGAATACCACCAAAAATTGGCGAAATTCTTCATGGAAGACCAGTCGGCCTTCGCAAACAGAAAGAATGACGAAGTCCCTTACCAGCTATTTGAACTGGGTGAGTGGGACACGCTCTATCGGTTTTTACTCGATTTCAATGTTCTTGAATATCTGTACAACAAGGATAGTTATGAACTGGTCAAATACTGGCATACCCTCCTTGACCGGGACAAAGCCAAGTATTCCATAGAGCGGTACCTTGCGCCCAGTTCTTTGGCCAGGAGCAAGGCAAAAATGGGTGAACTTTTCCGCAAATTGAGTGAGCTTGCCGCCGATATTTCGGAATTCTCCCTTGCTGTTGCCTTCGCCAGGAAAGCCGTCGAAAAAACGGAAGAAGCCTATGGTAAAAACCACATTGAAACGGCAAATGCCTACGCTATTTTGGGCAGAACCGGAACATTGAATGCTGAAGAACAGCTTGACTATTGTCTCAAGGCTCTGGACATATACCGGAATACCCTGGGCGAGAAGCACATCCAAACGGCGCTGGCCTATTTTTTCGCAGGCTGTGCATATGCCGCCGTTAATTGGCAGGAAGAAACAGAAAAGAACAATGCGTCCGAATGTCTGCTCCGGGCTGTTGAGATAGCGGGACAAGAGAGTCATATCGCCGCTATTTCGTACAACCAATTGGCAACGATTTCCATGAATGACTCCAATGCGGCTCTTGAATACGCCCAAAAAGCGCTAAAAGCTGCGGAAAAATCGCTCGGGAAAGACCATCCCAAGATGGCTTTTATTTATTACACCTTGTCTATCGTGTATGCAATTCAGGATGACGCGGATTATGAAGAAGCCGCAGCCTGCGCCGAACAATCCCTGGCAATAACCAGAAGCGTTTACGGTGAAAATTCCCTTTCCGCCGCATTGAGTTATCAAGCCCTTGGAATTGCATATCTGAACGGACTCTACAAAAAGTCTCAGGCGGAAAAGGAGGAATTTTTTGACAAGTGCCAGAATTATGCCAGGAGGGCAATTGATGTTTTATCCAAAGTACTGGGAGAACAGAACGAACTTACGGCTGCGACTTTGCTCTTGCTCAGCAGCGGCTATGAAGAGATAGAAGACTGGCAAAACGCAGTTGATGTTGCACGAAAAGCTTATAGCATCTACCGGGAAGTCCGGGGAGAGAATCATTCCCAGACCGGAGTGGCCAGGGACGCCCTGGCCGGACTTTACATAAGCAGAGGCGACGCCCAGGTAGAAAAAGGGAATCACGAAGAGGCCATAGCCGATTTTAGTGCGGCCATAAAAATTGATCCGAAAAATCCCGCATATTTTATGGCTCGCAGCAACGCTTATATGAAGATATGGGATATGGAAAAATCAATTGCGGACTCAACCGAAGCGATTCGCCTCCGCAATAACGGCGAGGCATGAAGGCCAGGGAACCCTGAAATTTCCCGGGAGTGTCGCAACTCCCAGCCGTATAGCCTTTAGAGGCAAAATTAAAACTCCGCAACGAGAATAAACTAAAAAAGGAGACTAAAATGGCAGACATTGAAGAACAGGTAGGGGAGCTCATACAAAGGGGCTATGCGTATTTAATGAGTGGAAACATCGACCAGGGCTTTGCGGACTTTAACGAAGCGGTTCAGATCGATCCTGGTAATCCGATTGCCTATGTTATGCGGGCAACAGGTTACACCATGAAGGGAGAAAATGATAAGGCAATCGCAGACTGCAATAAAGCTATTCAGCTTGAGCCGGACTATGCCTTGGCCTACAGCACTCGGGCTGGCCTGTATCAGGCAAAAGGCGATTGGGAAAAGGCTATCGCCGATTATAATAAGGCGGTAGAACTTGATCCGGACAATGCTGTGGTTTTATATCAGCGGGGTCTGGCTTTTTCCCAAAAAGGCGATATACAAAGAGGCAATGCGGATATCAGCAAGGCAATGCAGCTTGAGCCGGGTCTTGCGGATGCCTATGCGCATTCAGGAAAACTTATGGAAGGCGTCGCTCAGGCAGCGGGGGGTGACTCAAACGACCCTGGCGTCAAATTTACCGTCTTTACAACGCATGCTACGGATTATATCAGTAAAGAAAACTGGGACGCCCTGATTGCCGAATCCGCCGAAGCGCTTAAACTCAATGTGAACGATGCGTGCAATGCCTTGGCTTATGCGTACATGGCCGCCGGGTATGTGCAAAAAGAAGACTGGGACAAAGCAATAACGAACTCCACAAAAGCCATAGGGCTTGACCCGAAAGGCCAGGGAGGGTATATGGGTTATTTGTACCGTGGTATTGCTTATTCCCAGCAAGAGGATCTAAGGGTCATAGATGATTGGGAAGCAGCCCTGAAAATAATTGACAACCCTGAATTGAAAGAGCAGCTTGCCCAATTAAAACAGGCAGTAGGTATGTAGGTCGCTATATGAACAACATAGAAGCTGAAAAACTTATTCAAAACGGGAAAGAGCATCTTGCAGCGAAAGAGTTTGAGGCTGCTATTGCGGATTTTTCAGAAGCAATCAAGCTCGACAGCGAATACGCCGAGTTATACAATATCCGCGGCACCGTTTATAACGACCATCTGCATGATTACGACAAAGCTATTGCAGATTGGACTGAGGCTGTAAGGCTCTCTCCGAAAAATGCATCATACAACGCTTTCCTCGGCCTGGCTTACAGCAACAAGAAGGACAACGATAGCGCAATAGCCAATTACACCCAGGCTCTCTGTCTTTCTCCAAAGTATATATGGGTTTATACCAGGCGCGGAGAGGCCTATACGAATAAAGGGGATTATGACGGAGCAATTGCGGACTATAGTATGGCGATTCGGCTTGACCCGGATAATGCCGGTTACTATATCAGCCGGGGCAATGTGTATTTCAATAATAAGAGCGATTTTGACAAAGCCATTGCAGATTATTCTGAGGCTGTGAGGCTGGAGCCGCGGAGCGCTGCGCATTACGCCTTTCGTGGGAATGCATACAACAATAAGAAAGACTACGACAGGGCGATCGCGGATTTAATTGTGGCGATTACTTTCAGTCCGGATTACCAATGGGCAAAAAACAAACTGCGGGATGCTTATAATACACGGGGATATGCTTTTGGTGAAAAAAAAGAATATGGTAAAGCCATTGCCGATCACAGCGAGGCAATCAGGCTCGATCCTGACAAGGCTTACCTGTATACCAGCCGCGGAGATGCTTATGAATCGAGTGGGCAATACGATAAGGCGATTGCGGATTTTGACAAGGCTATCGCCATTGAGCCAAAATATGCCAAAGCCTGGGGTCTCCGCGGCTTTGTGTACAGTCTCCGCAAAAAGGACTATGAAAAAGCCCTTGCTGATTACACCGAAGCGATTAACTTTGATCCGTCGAATGCATGGTTCTATGCATCCCGAGGCAATACGTATACCAGCATACAGGATTACGAAAAAGCAATAGCCGATCTAATCAAGTCCGTCTCCCTTAATCCAAACTACCAATATGCGAAAGACAGACTGGTTGAAGCGTATTATGAGCGTGCCAAGGATAGCTTTAGAAAAGAAGACTGTGACCGGACTATTGCAGAATGTAATGAACTTATTGGATTAAAGCCGGATATGGCAGAAGCTTTTTTTCTTCGTGGCAGGGCTTATGCCAAAAAAGGAGACTGGGACATGGCTTTAGCGGACTATAATAATAGAATCCGCCTCGGATTAAAATATGACCCGACCCATCCCGGCGACTCAACAGCAATTCTCTCCAGAGAAGACCGGGATAAAGTTCTTGAAGATTGCAAGGCAGCGCTTGAAACAGACCCAAATAAAGCCTTGGCTCATGCGCTCATTGGCATGTACTCTAACGAAGAAGACTGGGAGAAAGCTATTGCCCATTGTACTGAGGCAATAAGGCTTGATATACATTGTGCCGATTCCTTTTACTATCGCGCCATGAGGTATAGCGTAAAAGAAGACTATGACAGGGCTATACCGGATTTTGAACGGTATTTAAAGCTGAATCCGGACGATGTCTCTGCAAAGGAAATACTTGCCACTGTATATACCGAACATATAAAATCATGCTTCAAGGCAGAGGACCTGAACCAGATAATAAGCGACTACGAAGCGTTATTAAAAATAAAGCCGGATTATGCCGATGCCAGACACTGGCTTGCCGGCTGCTATTCCGAGCGCGGTGGGGGATACCTGAATCAAGGGGACTGGGACCGGGCAATAGCAGACTGTACGGCGGCGATCAATGCGGAACCGAATTATGCCAATGCCCTTGTAACCCGCGCTTCGGCGTACCTTGGTAAAGGAGATATAAACAATGCCAACACTGATTTGGCAGCGGCCCAGAAATACGCTTCAGGCAACCAGGATTTATTGAAATCTATTGAGAACCTAAAACAGAAATTGCAGCAGTCGCAAATTTAGATTTAGTGTATCGGATTCGATAGAACAGTAAGAACATGGTGATTAGAAGAACCCCTCAGCACGAATAAAATCTACAATGCAAGTTTTGCATCGTCAGTTTTCTGCTATTTATTCGTTCTTATCCGAAAAACGGGAGCGGAGCTGTTGCAAGACTACATGCTGACGACCACTTTCGTTTTCACTCTTATCTATAAAAGAACGGATAGTACTTTCCAGGATCTTTTTCTCCAAAGGGTCGTTTACAAACTCAAGCTGCTCGGCACAGGCCAAATAATATTCCTCTCCGAAGCGTTTAATTAAATATTTGTCGTTAGGGAAACGCTGCTTAAAATTTATATAAAAGGCTTCACGCGCCTTGGCCGCTGCGATGATACTCACGCTGGCTTTTTCGATGTTACCTATTAACTTATACGCCTTATAGCAGTCTCTGTGATAATAACTCTCGTACAGCTTTGTGTAAACAGATTCCTGCGGATATTTTTCGGCTATATTTTTTAGAATACTTAAGGCTGTGTCATTGTATTCCAATGATTTTTCAAAATACAGCTTTTTGTACTCAAGGTCGAATTCGTCATTGCGCGCTATTAACATATACAATATGGAAAGACGGTTAAAACAAAAATACTTAAGCCACAAATCAAGATTTTCGTCCTGATTTAAAAAATCAAATTTTGTATCAAACACGGATTTTAATTCAGTAAAAGTATCGAAAGACAATGGTTTTGTAAGTCCCGGCGATTCCTCGAATAGCGCGATATTGGCCTTTACAACCTGGATGGCAAATTCCAAAACATTTGAAGCTGGCGTAATTTTATTGATTAAACTTAATAATTCACCCTCCTCCATATAATAATAAGTGACCTCTATGCTGTGCAAAAGATAATGAGCAAGCTCGATTTCAGAACATAACGGCGAATTATTATACGAATTTATTTGCCGCTTTGTTTCGTTCCAATGTCCAAAAATCTCAATTTTAGGAATATCGACGGGACGCGACGCATCTTTAAAAAATTTAGAGGCAATTTCGGCCGCGATTTCAGCTACTGCTCTGCCATCACCACTTATTTCGTCTGCCCAAACGCCTGCGAGGTCACTCGGCAGGCTTTTTGTGGTTTCGCCTATTAAAAAAACGTGAAGCTTACGTGGAGCTATTTTTGCGGTGAGGTACCCCCACTCAAACATAAGATTTCCGCTGAACGCCCCGCCCTGCGTTTTTTCGACCAAAATAACCGCGTGGGCGCATTGGTTGATTTGCGAAAATATTTGAGTACCTATAAAAGTATCGGTTGGCGTTCCTCCGCCGACTATGCCGTCGTAACCGTACTTTTGCATCTCCTCGCCAACAAGTTTTGCGAGTGGCTGATTACCGCCCCATGCAATAAAAACTTTTTCCATGGTTATTAGTTTGCCTTGTTTTTCTACCCTGTGTCAACTGGATAGTCTGAAGTTATAATAATAGGTTATAATTAGTAGCAAATGTTACTTTGCGGAGCGCACCAGTCGAAAGCCAATACCACCGTCCTGATCCGACGGAGAGTAGGCGCCCCGGTTGGCCGACCGAAGGTACTGCCCGCTGGCGTTCCACGACCCGCTGCGTCTCACACGGGTCGAGCCGGACAGGGAGCCCGCAGGATCCGTCTGCGCCCGGGAAGAGTAATCGCCCATCCAGTCCCAGCACCATTCATACACGTTCCCGTGCATATCGTACAGGCCCCAAGCATTCGGCGCATAGGAACCTACGTTAACCGGCCCGCCTTTTGTTTCGCCGTACTTCGCGGATCCAATGCGGCTTCCGCTATTATACGCCGTCGTAGTCCCGGCCCGGCACGCATATTCCCACTCGGCCTCTGTGGGCAGCCGGTAACCGTCGGCAGACTTGTCCCACGTAACATCTTCGCCGTTAATCGTATACGCCGGAGTCAGTCCCTCGGCCAGGCTCTTCGCATTACAGAAGGCCACAGCATCATACCAGGTAACACTCTCCACAGGCCGGTTGCTGCTTAAGATAGGCATAGCTTTGAAGAGACTGGGATTCTTACCCATAAGCGCCTTGTATTCCTTCTGGGTAACTTCGTACCTGCCCATGTCAAACCCGGAGAGGGTTACCCTGTGCACAGGGCCTTCATCCTTATCCCGGCCTGTCTCAGAATCCGGGCTGCCCATAGCAAAGGTTCCGCCGGGGATCGAGACGAAACTGGAAGCGGGCGTAACGGCAACCGACGCAATCCCATAGGTACGCGCAACACGAAAGCCCAGGTATGCGCTCTGGTGATCGGGGGAATCAAAATCCCGGTTAGCGGAGCGGAGGATATACCCCTCTTTGCTGGCCCAACCCCCGCCACGGTTCACACGGTTAGCCCCCGAGGATGGACCCGAAGGGCCGGTCTGAGCCTCGCCTGGATAGTCTCCGTACCTATCCCAGCACCACTCCCACACGTTCCCGTGCATATCATACAGACCCTTGGCATTCGGCATGTATGAACCTACGGTAACCGACCCACCGCTATTAGCGCCGTGCTTCGCCTGACTTGATGTGATGTTTGCCCCGAAGCTGTATGCCGTTGTACTCCCGGCCCGGCATGCGTACTCCCACTCGGCCTCTGTCGGCAGCCGGTAGCCGTCGGCAGACTTGTCCCACGTAATATCTTTACCATTGATCATATATGCCGGTGTCAGCCCCTCGGCCAGGCTCTTCGCATTGCAGTAGGCCACGGCATCGTACCAAGATATCTGTTCCACAGGCAGATAGTCACCCTTATTTCTGCTGGGATTATTGCCCATGAGTCTCTGGTATTCTTGTTGGGTAACTTCATGCTTCCCCATGTAGAACGAAGAAACCGTCACCTCATGCTGGATCTCATCTCTTTTGCGGCCTTCCTCCGATGCAGGACTTCCCATCGTAAATGTGCCGCTTTGAATAAATACAGAATCAGTTTTTTCTTCCACGGCTTTTATGGCCCTTTCTTCGACAGCGCGTTTTATATTTTCCGCTATTTTTCCAACTGTAATAGAATAAAGACCTCCCATTTTTCCTGAAACATATTCATGTATCGCGGCGTTTTTTCTGGAGATAAATTCTTTATGCGCTGTATAGAAATTAATGCCCCCAATCAAAATCAATGAGATTATTGCTGCAGCGGCTATACCTCTAACTACATCTTTTATTAATTTCTTTCCCGGTTCCAGTATATCCAGGAGTCTCTGATCCTTTTTTTTAATTATCCACATGACCGGTTCCATGATACCCCAAGGATCGTAGGCTGACTTATCATCTTCGTGCCCCATGGCGCTGACCGGGAAATAATGGATTTTACTGAACTGGGCTGCCAGGTTATTAACCACTCCCGCCATGCCAATTTGGCACAAGTAATCCCGGCAGATTGCGTCCCGTGCATCATCTTTTGACTTGTACTTTTGGGAATTGGCCTGAAAAACAGAATTGATCTTGTCATAGCCAATCTCATGTTTTACTACATCAACATCGGCTTTGCTAATAATCACCGAAACCGGTTTGTCGCTCATTTTTCCTGTAGAGAGGACACCGATTCTGGAAAATTCATTGATAAAGCCATCAACTACATCCTGCATATCCATCGGAGAAAAATTGAGAGGGCTTTTCCCTTCATGTTTATTTTCGTAAAGAAGCCTGACACTCCGGGAGCTGAAGGGGTCAGCCACGACAATGAGACCTTCGCAATAACGGTACTGCTCTTGTTTTCTTGAAGCAGACTCGCTGGAAAAAACTTCCCCGGCAATGTCATAAATTGAAAACTGATGGGAAAACTGCGATCTTTTCCATGTATGCACGATACTGTATGTATTGGCGTTCATTGCCGAAGTGGATTCGGCAAAGCCCTGGCTATACCAACGTTCCATTTCGTCAAATTCTGTTTCAGGGTGAAGCTTAACCCCAATTCTCTTGTTTTTCTTAATTTCTTCACGATACTCGTGAAGAAAGGAAGCCAAAAAAGTTGTTTTTCCGGACTTGGTGCCGCCTACAAGCTGAATTGCAAAGTTCCGGGCATTACTGGTTGGAAGAACATGGTCGCAGTAGGGACAATGGGCTTCCAGTTTGGACCGACCGTTGAGAAAGGTGCTGGGCAGCATTTTGCCGCAGGAACACTTTCTGTAGAATATGCCGTAGTGCCCGGGCACCAGATGTTTATGTATGGCCCCGCATTGGGGGCAGAAAAAATCCGGGATGACGCTCCGTTTTTTACAGTCCGGACAGCGGGCGCTTATGGAGTTGACGGCCAGTACAAGGCGGTCAATGAGAGCCAATACGCCAAACAGGATACGAAAAATAATGATAAAAGGAAATAAAATAACAAAGTGAATGACAGAAAATACCACGGTCCATAGGCTGCCCATGATGGCAATTACTACGGTAGCGATTACCGCAAGAATAAAAGGGACGATCTTTAGAAAAAAACTATCAATGTTTCCGACTTTGTTCCATATCCAGGTAATTGTATTCTTGTTATTTGACCAGGCACCTTTGACAATCATCCCAATTTGATGTTGGCCAGGCCCGAAAAAATAGTTCCTTCCGGCGCCTTCAGGTTTATTGGGGTTCTTGTCTATGTATGTATTGTAGGGATTTATATTCTCTGAAAAGGACCGAATGTAATTAACGATGGATACAATAAACGCACCGGCAATCGTCGTCCAAAACACAATTGGGGCAAGAACTACTATCAAAGGGATTATGACATGCTTAAATAAAAGATAAATGAGATAAATAACTATTATTGCAATAACAATATAAGCCACTTCGGTTTCATCCTTTGTCTTTGGGTTTAAAAAGCTGCTTCAAGAGTCCCAACGGGCTGTTCTGTCTTTTCTTTTCGTGTTCAACTGCTGCTTGGGCAAGGTGCTTTTCCAGCTCTTCGGAAAGCGCTTTGTTTTTAATCCTGGCAGTTTCATTTCGCAGTAAGGAGCTAAATTTTTCAGAATAGTTTTTTTCAATCATCAAGGGAATGTTTTTAGCGATTTTGCTTTTTATTGCCGAAAGATTTTCGCTAAATGTTTTTTCCAGATTTGCAAGCATGGGCTTATCATCAGCCGGGTATAAATTCATGGAAATAGCCATGAGCTTAATCAATTCAGCAGGCTTTTTATTTGCAGTTGACGCAATTTTGCCAAGATAAAGGCTGACAAAAGTATCAAAAGTCGCCTCAGGGCACTGGTATATGCACAAAATAGCTAGATGCTGCGAGACCAAATCCAATGCAGGGATGATTTTATGTATCAGGATATTACAGTAATCAGTTTTTGGAAAATCAGCGCTGACCGTAATACTGTATTTAAAATTGTCTTCCAGGAGCTTGTTAATTTGCTCTTTACTGCCGGCGTAAGTTTCAAGATCGCAGAGGAGTATGCCCGCTGTGGTATTGCTGCAATCTACATCGCTCTTGGCATATTTTCTTAATTTACGTTCAAGCTTCACTTCCGGCGACTGATGCTTTACCATAATGGGCATCTCTTTATCTATCAACTGGTATAAGGCGGCGGAGACCTGTTCGTGAAGTTCCGATGTGTATATTTCATCAATAATTTCGGAATACGAATTTATGCCTTTTGCTGTTTCGATATACCGTTTAAAGAATTTTAATCCTTCGGGATCTCCGGGATCTTTATAGGTTTCCCTGAATATCTGGCAGAGTATGGCGGGTTTTATACCCGAGTCGAGACCTTTGGCGAGGATATCTTCAACCCGTTCATGAAAATTCTGCGCAATGACGGTTTTGCAAAAATCCCGGATACTGGTTTCGGAAACGCTTGCGACAAATACATCCAAAATAAAGCGCCAAATAAAATCAGCCTTTTTTTGGTTACTTTCGTGTTTTTTTGCCATAAAGAAAATAAAGTTCGCTTCATGGTCCGTATTTCCGTTGAATACAGTAAGGAGCTTTTTGAGAAGTTCCGGGTCTTCCAGATCGATCCCCCTGGAAAAGGCAGCAAGCAGGATTTCATCCTTTTCTCCGGCCGCTGAACGCTGGACAATTTTAAGACAGCCGCTGTATACCGAAAGTATCTGCAATACCCTATTTCTGTCTGATTTTGATATAGTTGCACTTAGCAATTTTAAAACCGGCATTTCAAGAAGTTTACCCGCCGCCATAACCGCAAAAGATTGCTGTTTTATTCCCTGCCAGGATGCGTCTAATCCCGCAGCGTCCGTTTTCAATTTGTTGATAAAAATATTGACAATAAGATCACAGGCGCGTTTTTCGTCTAAACCGCCGTTTTCTTTGAGCCAGCCAAGGAGCTGGTAGCCTGATGTCTCATCCTGTTCAAAAAATTTTTCAATATTGGAATAAATTTTTTCATAAAGGGATTTTTTAAAGAAATAACCAGTGTTAAAATTTTCTTTAAGAAACGCCAAATATTTTACCACTTCGGCGATCTGCCAGGAATTTACCGGCGTTTTAATAAGGTAATTATATACATTGCAGGCTTCAAATATAGAATTTGAAACAGAAGGAGTTTTCAATTCAGAAATAACCTGCAAAAGTTCCCGATGCTCCTGATCAAATTTTGTGATTGTTGAATAATAGCTGTTTGCAGAAATGCCCGGCGCTTCAAACAGGGCTTTTTTTTGGGTTCCATCCAGAATGCAGTACGGGTAAGCTGGCATGGATTTTAGCTCCCCCAGCTTTCTATCCCGCAGATCAATACCGGCTATGATTACTTTAATACGCTTTTTTGATCCTTCTTCTCCCACAGGGCACGAAAAGCAATTTGTATTGACAGCATAACGGTTACCGGTTGTACCGCCTGTCGCGGTGATATCTGCCATACGGGTAGCAAAAGGTATGGAACAGGCTATTTTTACCGGAAAAGCGTATTCAATGGCGGCTATCCAAAGCTCAATATTTTCTGTGGTATCTTTTATGATAAGGTATTTCCGCTCTTCAGGCGCTGCGGCAAATTGCTGAAAAACAAAAGAGACGGCGGCCCTTAATGCCTCTGCTCTGCCCTGAGAAATAAATTCCCCCGCCTTTTCAAAGGTAATTTTACCCTTCGGAAGATTTTCGCGCTGGGACAGAAAGTCCGGAGCTTTTTCCTTAAAACCGTAATAATATGTTTCGCCTTGTACCTTCGCATCCCAGGCGCTGCTGCCAAAAAGCTCGCAGGGATAGTCATTTAATTCGCCTGCAAAAATTTGAGCAATAAAATTACCGGGCCGCCCCATGGAATTGGGAATGAGATGAAAATTCTCGAACAGTGGACTACCCTTTTCCGGAATGAAATATAAATAGGCATCATCAACAAAATCAGGTTCTACAAAAGGATGAGATACAGAGGCAATGCTTCTTATAAATGGAAAATCCACGCCATCCTTAAACAAGGCCTCGCTGCATGAATGGACCTTAAAACCCTCTCCCATCTGGGGAGCGCCTTTTTTGAGTATATCCCTGCCGGTACCGCAGCGCGTGTAAATAAGTTCGTTCAGCATAATTACATCCCTCCTCATTAATTTCTTTTTTTCCGACCCTAGTCGTTTCTATTCCCGCTGTCCGCGTTTGTTATTTCGTCAGCCGCCCAATTCTGCAAGCCGTTTCTTCGCCTCCTCATTGCCCTGAGCGGCGGATTTCCTGTACCACTCTTTGGCTTTCTCTATATCATGGGGAAGGCCAAGGTCATATTCATAGCATATACCCAGAATATACTGTGCGTCGGCGTTACCATGATCCGCTGCTTTGCGGTACCATTCCGCCGCCTTCCCGTAGTCCTGGGCAAGGCCCAGCCCATCGGCATAGCACAAACCCAGGTTATACTGCGCGAGGGCGTTCCCATGATCCGCCGCCTTGCGGTACCATTCCACCGCTTTCCCATAGTCCTGGGCAAGGCCCAGCCCATCGGCATAACACAAACCCAGGTAATATTGAGCGGGGGCGTACCCCTGATCCGCCACCTCGCGGAAGATGGGCACAGCGGCGGTGTATCTTTTTTGATTGTAGAAGACCATTGCCTCATCATACCGTTGCTGGGGCGTTTTTTTCGTCACTGTAACTGCGGGTTTTGCCGGGGCTGCCGAAGTTGCGGCTTCGAGTTCCAGCGGGGCTGCCTCCGGAACTACTACGGGAGTCGCAGCTATAGGGGAAGTCGCAGTAATTTTGCCTACATTGGCCACTACTATGACCACAATGGCCAGTACCATGATAAGGGCAGCAAGAATCACTTTGCTCTTTATATAATGTTGTGGGCTTAAAAATCTACAAAAACCCCGGAAAACCGTAGATATTTTGTTGAATTTCATCCCGTTGGCGCCAATAAAATAATTTTTGGCAAAAAGCCAAAGAATCGGATCAAGCACACGGTGAGGCCGTATGGGGTTCAACTCACTTGTTGAAACCGGCACATCGCCATAGCTTGAGACCCCAAAAAAAGTGAAGTCCGCAAAATTTGCTTTGAGGGCGTTGATAAAAGCGTCTTCCCCTTTGACGGACAACCATTCCCGTATATCCCTGTCTACTTCCCGGGCATCAGAATAATCAAAATAGCCGCTATGTACATGGGGGCTCGACATGGAAACAGTCCTATTTTTAAACTCATCCATCAAGGCGTCCATTTTGGTAAAAACAACCGCAGCAGGAACTTTTATCTGGGCGCCAACCCTAAATCCGCAGGCTTTTCTGATAAATTCCGCCAGGTCATTCACAATATCGATTGAGTTTTTATCATTATCACCTGAAACTGATCCGCCACCAGTAGATTTATTATATATATCCCGGCTTAGTGAATTTTTAACACTCTGCAATATCATGGGGTCGATAACCACCATTATGGCTTTTGAAATTTTAATGTAGTTGCATAGAGAAGGGTTATCGGCAATATGCTCTTGATCTTCCCCGGCGCCATCATAAATGATAAATGTGTAAGCTGATACTTCTTTGGATAATTTTTGCAGAAAATTCTGCTCCAATTTTTTGATGCCCCATATCTGGGGGGGCGTTAGTACCCCAGGTGTTGTTGGTGGAGGTTTTTGATGATTTTCATAGAGAACCTTGTAATTTTCCCCCTGATGGGTCCGGGTGTTCATATTCTGGGAATACAGAGCGAGCTGTAGATTGGACGCTCTTTTAAGCTCTTCAAGCATAACGGTGATGTAATTTGTTTTTCCTGATGCCGAAACCCCGATAATACTGAAAAGCAAATTTTCGGTATGGAGTATGCTCTTGGGAAGTTCTTCGTTGCAACGCGGGCATTTGAAGCGTATGATATCCTTATTGCAACTTTTGCATTTTACCCGCTGTTGAATAAATTCTATGGCAGTGCCCCTGGTTCCGGTATGCCCATCAAGACACTCGCAGTCTAAATCTGTCAGAGCCACTTTGTTAAAACAAAAAGGACAGATAGTATTCATAATTGCCATAACTTATTCTTTTCTCCTTTTATACAGCATAATTATCTCTTCCTATTTTGCGTTAATAAATTTATTTTTGGCAAAAAACCAAAGAATCGGATCAAGCACACGGTGAGGCCGGATAGGATTCAATTCAGTTTTCGAAACCGGCACATCGCCATAACTTGAAACCCCAAAAAAAGTGAAGTCCGCAAAATTTGCTTTGAGGGCATTGATAAAAGCATCTTCCCCTTTGATGGACAGCCATTCCCGTATATCCTTATCTACTTCCCGGGCATCGGAATAATCAAAATAACCGCTGTTTACATGAGGACTCGGCATGGAAACCGTGTGATTTTTAAATTCGTTCATCAGGGCATCCATTTTGGTAAAAACAACCGCCACAGGAACTTTTATCTGGGCGCCAATCCTTAATCCGCAGGCTTTTCTGATAAATTCCGCCATATCACTCACAATATCAATTGAGTTTTTATCATTGCTACCATAGCCTGATCCACCTATAGACTTTTCATATATATCCGGACTCAGCGAATCTTTGACGTTCTTCAGTATCATGGGATCCATAACCACCATTATAGCTTTTGAAATTTCGATGTATTTGCACACAGAAGGGTTTGAGGTAATCTGCTCGTGATTTTCCCCGGCGCCATCATAAATAATAAAGGTGTAAGCTGATACTTCTTTGGATAATTTTTGCAGAAAATTCTGCTCCAATTTTTTGATGCCCCATATCTGCGGAGGGGTTTGATCGAGAGCTGTAGCATCAGGTTTTTTATGATTTTCATAGAGAACTTTGTAATTTTCCCTTTGATGGGTCCGAGTGTCCACATTCTGGGAATACAGGGCGAGTTGTAGATTGGACGCCCTGTTAAGTTCTTCAAGCATAACGGTGATGTAATTTGTTTTTCCTGATGCCGAAACCCCGATAATACTGAAAAGCAAATTTTCGGTATGGAGTATGCTCTTGGGAAGTTCTTCGTTGCAACGCGGGCATTTGAAGCGTATGATATCCTTATTGCAACTTTTGCATTTTACCCGCTGTTGAATAAATTCTATGGCAGTGCCCCTGGTTCCGGTATGCCCATCAAGACACTCGCAGTCTAAATCTGTCAGAGCCACTTTGTTAAAACAAAAAGGACAGATAGTATTCATAATTGCCATAACTTATTCTTTTCTCCCTTAATGCAATCTATATAAAATCATCGCAGCCTTTTAATAAGCCTCGCCGGTATTCATCACTCAAATCTTCATCAAGTATAAACAAATTGACTTTGCATTTGGATGGAAGCGACGCAGTTAATCTCTTTTCAATAGAAAATGTCTTTTTAATTGTCATACCGCTTCCGCATTGTTGTTCCGGCGTTTCAAGTATTTTAACCGCCCCGCTTTCATTTGCCGAATTAAGGTAACTAGAACCGTAACACAGGGCCAGGGCAGG
This sequence comes from Spirochaetia bacterium, assembly GCA_025997895.1. Taxonomy (GTDB): domain Bacteria; phylum Spirochaetota; class Spirochaetia; order Treponematales; family Breznakiellaceae; genus WQXQ01. The sequence continues at coordinate 22,838 of BNVF01000004.1, read as the reverse complement.
CAGCAGGGTTACGGAATTGGATGCGGTAAATTCTATCTGTAGCTCAACACTTTTAAACAAGCCATGCTTAATACCCCAGTTGATCCGGGCCGGGACAACCTGGCTCCATTTCTTTTTAGATGGATCGGCGTATACTTCCCCGCCCTCAGAGACGTATGCAGAAATAAGGGTGATATAAAAATCACCATCTCCCGTAATTCCGGTAATGTTGATTTCTTTTTCCCTCATGTAGGCTTCGGCGGTGATTTTATTCATACTTCCAACATCTTTTATTGTTGCCCAAGAGGGCTGGCCCTGAGGTGTTTTTTTCTGCACTGTATAATAAATGTATTTAAGGTTTTCAGGCAGGGGCGTTTTTAATTTAATTGAAAGTGATTTGCGGCCTTCGTTGTACAGGGGCTTACCTTCAAATTCGCAGGGTGAGTAGGTATTTATGGACACGGTGTTGCTTGCCAGCCCCCCATCGCCTGAACTTATAAAAGCAGCAATATAAAAAAAAGTTTTCTGCGTAATCTCAAGGTCTATGACGCCGGCATCGGATTTTTTTACCCCAAGCTGCTTTCCAAAACTCCTGATGGAGTCATTGCTGTACAGCCGGCCTTCTTCAACAGTCGTGTTGGCGTTTAATGCGATAAACCGCATTTCAAAACCTGTTTGGGATGTTCCCCAGTTCAGTTTATAAGAATTTCCATTTTTTACGCCTGAAATTTTGATAGGGTACGCTTTTTTTTGGGATTGAACGGTAAAGGCGATGCCCTGACTGGCGGCAGTCCCGGAACCGCTGGTATAAAGAGCCTGGAGACGGTAGCCGTAGAGTTTGCCCATAACAAGGTCTTTGTCTTCGTGGTAGTCCCCGGCATTGGACGCCACCACAGTTCCGTCGTTCTGTCCGGGCACACCCCCTTCTTTGCGGATAACCTTCACGGCAAAACAGTTCTTCGGCCGTTCCCAGGAAAGACGGCAACGGTTTTCTTCGGCATCTTTTTTGAGGGTAGCAGTGTCTATATCCCGGTACAACACGGCGGTCATACCGGCCCCTTTGGAAGCAGTTCCTGCCCGGATTACAAAAACAGCATAACCGTAAGGTTTCCCGGGCTCGGCGCTTTTGTCCGAAAAAGAGAGGATAACCTGGTTGTCCAGCAGAACGATCCCATCGGTGACGCCAGAAGGGATGCCTCCCGATTTTCTGACCAAGGTATAGGCAACGCCGTCGTCCGGCGCCCGGCCCCAGGAAACAGAGAAGTACCCGGTTTCGGGATCGGGGTTTACTTCGAGGGACGGTACAGGCTCCGGCGGCGTAGAGCGCATGTAATCAACGGCAGGTTTGTAGTCAACACAGAAGCTTAAAATGTCAAGGCAGATTTTTGCTTTTTGCACTGAACCAGCGGAAGAAGCGGAAGAAAATTTCTGCCGTGCATCTTCAAGACCAGCGCTGACTTTTTTCTCATCCGTCGAAATATCCAGCTTCGGCATTTTTGAATGGATGCTGGCGATCTTTAAGGACGCTTCCTGCAATTTACAAGAACTGATGAGGTCCCGGAGTTCCTGCAAGGGTTTTTCATATTCTGCAAGGGCGCTCTTTATTCTCTGCTCCAGACTGGCAAGATTCGATCCTTTAGGATTGGCGCTTTTTGCATTGCCAAGCTGTTTTTGGGCTTCAGCCAGATCCATGCGGTCCAGGGCATTCTCTGCGGCACGGTAATAGCCGTCGTAGTTTACGGCGCCAGCGACAAAAAAACTGCAGAATGGGCAGATGCGGAGACCAACGGCGAGAACAAGTTCGCCACAATTGGGGCAAGGTACGTAGAATGGTTTGTCCTTGCTACAGGATGGGCATTTAGCTAATTTAGCTTCTTCAACGCTTGAGTATTTTTTCTCTGCGCCACAAAAGCGGCAGGTTACGGTAATAAAGATTTCTTCTGGCTCGTAAGGCTCGCCTTCGGCCTGGAGTCCCGATTCTTTGTTGTAGATTGAAAGGGCTTCATCGTAATCAGGAAAATTTTTCTTTATCTCATCTATGCAATTGTTGGCAAAATTCGGGGTTTTTCTTGTCTCACCTGCTTTTTTAATTTTATTAAACAAATCATACAAGGATTCGTAAGAGCGTGAATTGTCATATTTTTTCCGGTTTTCATCGCTGTTAAAAATCTGGGACGTGCCGGTATTGCAAAGATGATTGAAGGTATGCCCAATGTTGTCTGAGCGTCTGTTTAGGTCTTTCTTCTGTATTATGTCTTCCAAAATGCTTTTAAGTTCCCTGGTGCTCCTGGAATCATAATTAGCGCCATTGGACAAATCGTCATTCATATAAGCGGTGAACTGATACATACTATTTACATTTTGTAAATTGATTCCATTTGTATCTTTATAATTCTGCACTTCTTTTAAATCATTATTGATTCTATCCATCATGGAATTGTCAAAAAGAGCCGGAAGTTTTGGGGGCTTGTCGGCTTCAGGTTCTAACCCTTCATCTGTTAGTACATCCTTTATTGTTTTGTCGCTTAGGCGGTATGTTTTGCGGTAATAATTGATTTTCCCTTTAGTAACAGTCTTTTTAGCGTTATTAAGGGTAAGTTCAATATACGCTTTCAGCTCATTAACGGCTTTGTCCTTCATGGCTTTCGCTTCGGCTTCATAGGCGGGGTTTTTCGGATCCATGATGGTCTTCATATCACTCTGGAGAAGCTCCTTTAATTCTTCAAGCTTTTTTCTCCGGATGGGATCTGTTTCTGTCTGAAGCTCCCCTAGTGTCTTCTTTTCAATTTCGTCTATTTCTTTTTTTATTTTTGCGGAATTTTTTTCTGGTGGATCAAAAATAAGTTTCGGTAATAATTCAAAAAAATTCTTTCGTTCCGCCATTTTACTCCTCTTCTTCCCATGTCTCAGTCCCGGAGCTGCCCCTGTCTCGGGCATTGTTTCCGCCGCCGCCGGAACCCATACTCTGGGCGATACTACCGAAAGTTTTTGTAAGTTCCGACTGGGATACCTTGAGGGCGTTAGCGTCAGATGAAGAAATATTCCTTAAAAAATCTTCGTCCGCACCACCAAAGCCTATGGCGGCAATCTCTATATTTTCTTTGTGACATTCTTTGGCTGCCCTGATCGCCACGTCCTGATTCGACCAGACTCCATCAGCCAGGATAACGGCAAAGCGCCGACCTTTACGATTACCCAGCTCTTTCCGTATAAGTTTGAATGGGTGTGTGTCATTACCGTACCCAGTCTGTCCACAGGTTATACCACGAATTGCTTTTTTGCATTTTTCAGCATTATCTGTAAGTGGGTACACCAGCTCTACCCTATCCGAAACCGCGATGATCCCGATTTCAGCAGAAGAGATATCGATATCGTCCACAAAGGCGCACATGGCGTTCTGGGCGTCTGACAGGGGATCGCCGCTCATGCTGCCCGAAACATCCACAGCCAGGAGTATGGACAAGGTTTCCGGCACAAAAACTTCGGTTTCAATCGGGCGCCCGTATTTGGACATATCCTCGGGCACAGGCTCAATGCGGATGGGAAGATCCTTCGTGTCCTGTTCCTGCCGGGCCTGGACGTGGATCACCGCGTTCTGATCATAGCTGTACTGGATACGGATCAGGGTTTTTCCGCCTTTGACATGGCGAATGCCGGTGACTACGTACTTGTAGGGGATGGCACATTCCAGGGGCTTTTTATCCCCCTGAAGCACATAAATATCGAGTTCGTTATCACTGTTGGACCGGGTATAAAAGTTGAACGCCCTGGCGGACTTAACAGGTATGGGGTAATTGGCAGGAATGATGGTCTCGTTGATATACTCTGTGCCTGCCTCGTTTACCGCGATGATACCCATAGCGTGGGTGGTTACTTCGTTGACTGTGAGTATGCCCACCTGGGTAATACGCCTTTCTGAAACCACTGAAAGCTTGTTATCCGGCCCTTTATTTTTCTTTGCGTCTTTGGGAACTACCGCCAGCGTATTGTAGGTTGGGTCTTTAAGCTGTGTCTGCACCGCCGCACCTAACGCCACGGCCTCGTCGGGGTTCACATGGGCAATGGGCTTTTTTCCCGATATGCGCTGCAGATACGCAGAAACCTGGGGCATCCGGGTGGATCCCCCTACGAGGAGTATGTCCGTGACATCTGGCCAGGTGAAGCCGACTTCATCCAGGACAGTCTTGCAGAGTATGCCCGTCCTCTCGATGAGGTCAGCAGTAAGAGAATCGAATTCTTCCCGAGTTACTTCCACGGTACATTGCCCGAACCCCGGAAGGCTGACCGGGACTTTAACAGGGCTTTTCTGGCTGAGCTGTTTTTTGCAGTTTTCCGCCAGGCGGGTTACGATGATTTTAGTCTCCCTATCTTCCCCGGGATTAATGCCGGTTTCCGCTTCGATTTTCTTCAAAAGGAGATCGCCCAGTCTGGCATCCCAGTCACGGCCCCCCAGGTAGTGATCCCCAAACGTTCCCAGGGTGTTGAGTTCGCTCTCGTTCTTCATGGCGGTCAGGGTTACATCACAGGTACCGCCGCCTAAATCGTAAACCAGGATTTTAGCATTGGTCCGCCAGTGGTTGAGACCGTAGGCGATAGCTGCCGCAGTGGGTTCGTTGATGATCTTCCGCACCTTGAGACCCGCCCGGCGGGCAGACTTTATGGTAGCTTCCCGTTCTTTGGAATAGAAATAGGCCGGCACGGTGATGACCGCTTCTTCAATCTTTTCGCCTGAAACCTGCTCGGCGTCTTCTTTTAGATGGGTCAGGAGCAGAGCTGAAAGTTCTTCGGCGGTATACTCCTTGCCGTCAATGGTACAATATTCTTTGCCCATGCCCATGTTCCGTTTGAACGTGGTGATGCAATTATCCTCGCCGACTTCAAAGGCATCTTTTGCCTCCGAGCCAAACACAAGGCCGCCGGGGGCAAATTGAATGATGGACGGCGTAATCTTCGAGCCTTCGCTGTTGGGAATTATTTCTGGTAGCCCTGTTTGAGGGTTAATCCTCGCAACGGCGGAAAATGTGGTGCCCAGGTCTATTCCTACAACCATTTATTCCTTCTTATCAATCTGACTCGCCGGAAGTCTTGATTGCCGCCATTTGTGATATAGCTGTCTGAAGTTCTTCCTTCTTCATGGTGTTTTCAATATCCATGGTGGCATCCACGGTCTTACCGGTCAGCTTGTCAGTTGCTCTGACATAGAGCTTACTTACATCAAGCTTAAAGTAAACCTCAATAGGCGAGTTTTTGGGCGTGTTTGGCTGGAGTTCCAGGTTAAGTTCACCAAGATTCTTGACCTTCAGCAACGGGTCAGTGGTCTGCTCGTCTCCATTAATGTCAATGCATGGGGTAACCGGTTTTTCGGGGGTAGTTTCGACATTTTCAAAAATACGGAGGTTGATCTTGGGTTGATTGTCAAACATGGTTCCGTATTCTTTGGCAATTTCTCTCGGGGAAACTTCGCCGACAAAAATCAGGTTGTCTATCATATAGTTATTACCGAACATGACACCAGGACCGAATGAGCGGGGTGTCTTGTCCTGAACAGTCATGCTCTTGATACCCGGAGGCAGGGCGGGCCTGGCCGACTGGGGCTGTTCCCCTCCTGTTGGGGCAGCACCAGAAGCCTGCTGCTCGTGGACAATCATAGCGGAGTAAAGTGCTGCTCCTTTTGCAACTGCCAAATCCGGGTCTTCCATACGCCACTTGCCTGGGAACCTTTGCTCAATAGCGTCCTTGATCATTGGCATACGGGTGGAGCCGCCTACAAGGAGCAGTACGTCTATATTACTTTCGTTCAGGCCCGATTTACTGAAGATACTGTCGATGAAACCCATGGTCTGAGCTACCAGGTCTTTTGTCATGTCATTGAACTGCTCCCGGCTCACTTCGATCTTCGTGTTGCTTCCACCATAGCTGATAGTTGTATTCTTGGACTCATTTTGAGTGAGCTTTTTCTTCAATTCTTCAACTTTGCTGCGGATAGCCTGGCGCAGTTCCGGTTCGGCATCGTTGGGTTCAGAGCCGTTTTCGTTACAGTAAGCGTTTAATAAATGCTGAAACAACCGATCATCCCAGTCCTTACCGCCCAGCCGGTCATTGCCGTCCGTTGAGATAATATCGATGTTCGCTCCATTACCGTTGTCCACGGTCATCTTGAGGATGGAAACGTCGAAGGTACCGCCTCCCAGATCATAGACCATGATAGTACGGTTTTCGCCCACTTCTCTGGCGCAGTAATTAAGAGCCGCAGCGGTAGGCTCGTTGATAATGGACAAAACATTGAAACCTGCCACCTCTCCGGCCTGACGGGTGGCTTCCCGTTCAGGAATACCAAAATAAGCGGGGCAGGTGATGACCACATCTTTTACATCGTTGCCTTGCTCGCCGGCATATTCAGCCAGGCGCTTAAGAACAAGCGAGGAAATGGTTATGGGATTAAATTCCATACTGCCAAATTGAAAAGTCCGGCCATTTTCCTTGCCTATGTCCCGCTTGATGAACTGAATGACCCGATCGCCTTCCAGCTCCACCATGTTTTTGGCTTCTTCGCCGACCACCGGCGGGTTGGATTCGTCCTGGGGAAAGTAGATCGCCGAAGCAAGTATGGGCTTCGCATCGTTCTGGTTCTCAATGATTACCGGCCTGCCGCTATCGTCCAATGTAGCGATTGCAGAATAGGTTGTACCAAGGTCAATTCCGTAAGTTGCCATAATATTCCTCCAAGTTAATTGTTGTTGAATATATACACTTCAACGTTTTCTGGTATCAAAACCCGATTCCCAATATGGAAACCGGGGCTTCTGCTTTTTATTACCGTGCCGTGTTGTTCTTTTTCAGAGACTTGAGTTTTATCCACGATCTTGCAGAATTTCGGTGAATATTTATCCCCGGCCTTGCTCTCATAGGTCTCCACGTCATTTTCGTTCAGAAGCTGCTTAATATCCTCGAACATGTTGGAAAAATTGTCCTTAAGCCTGGGGTCTTCAAGCTGTTCCACCTTAAGCCTTTCCACATTGCCCAGATAATCAATGTAAATCCTGGCCAGGCCCAACAGTATGGGGTCTAAAAGCTGCCGGTAGAGACCCTTGTTGTGCCGATCCAGTTCATCTGCCGTCTTGTCATGTATGCGTAAAATGCTGGAATAATTGGTATACAGATTTTTTAGTTCCTGAGCGTTACGATCCTGGTTTTCGGTTATCATCAGGATCTGCCGACTTATCTCGTTCATCATCCGTTCGCAGGTTTCAAAAGGCGATTCCCCAGGGCTGTCTGATTCGGGGGATGGAGGGTGCACTGCGCTGTCAGGGATGGGAGCGGCGGCCGGTTCCGCAGCGGGCCCGGCGGAGAACCCCGCAATGGGTTCATCGGCAGCGTCACTTTCCGCCGGCAGGGCGGCGGCCTTCGTTTCTTCGCTCAGGGTTGCGTCGCTCTTCAACTCTTCATCGTTTTTTTCAGTTGTCACGCCGTTACCTCCATTTTTCAATGACTCGCTATTATATCCAGAGTTCTTGATCTGTTTCCTTGATAATCCACATGACCGGTTCCATGATACCCCAGGGATCGTAGGCTTCTGGCTTATTCATTTCGTGCCCCATAGCGCTGATGGGGAAATAATGGATTTTACTGAACTGAGCTGCCAGATTATTGATCATACCCGCCATGCCGATATTGCACAAGTAGTCCCGGCAGATTGCGTCCCGGGCATCGTCTTTGGACTGGTACAAATTTGCATTGTTCTTGTAAACTGAATTGATCCTGGCATAGCCGATTTCCCTTTTTACCGCGTTTATATCCGCCTTGCTTATGATCACCGAAACCGGTACGCCGCTTACTTTACCCACCGATAGAACGCCGATTTTGGAAAATTCATCAATAAATCCGATTGTCACTTCCTGTACATTCGATGTGGAATAATTTGAAGGACCCTGCCCGTTATGTTCGGCTTCATAAATGGCTCTAACACTTCTGGAGCTTAAAGGATCAATTACGATTATGATACCTTCGCAATAGCGGTATTGACTTTGTACTCTTGACGCGGATTGATTGGAAAAAACTTCTCCCGCGATGTCATAAACGGACAACTGGTAGGACACCTTCGAGCTCTTCCGTATGTGTACAATGCTGTACATATTGGCATTCATTGCCGAAGTAGATTCGCTAAAACCTTTTCTATACCAGCGTTCCATTTCGTCAAATTCCGTTTTAGGGTGAAGTTTAATCTCAATACCCGGGTTTTTCGAAACTTCTTCAAGATACTGGTGAAGAAAAGCAGCCAAAAAAGTTGTTTTCCCGGACTTGACACCGCCTACAAGCTGGATACCGAGGTTCCGTGCATTACTGGCCGCGAGATCGTGGCCGCACTGAGGGCAGCGGGCTTCCAGTTTTGACCGGCCATTGAGAAACGTGCTGGGAAGTCTGGCGCCACAAGAACAGCGGCGAGAAAAAACACCATAAGCGCCGGGCACCAATTTCTTGTGCTCTGTCCCACAGTTGGAACAAATGAACGTGGGGATGATACAGCGGGCCTTACAGTCAGGACAGCGGGTGGAAATGGCATTCAGAGCCAGCACAAGGCGGTCGAGAAGCCACAGAGCGGAAAACAAGACATAGATAAGGCACATAAAAGTTAAAACAATCGTCAGGTGCAAGACGGTAAAGATGATTGTCCAAATAGTCCCGATAATGCCCATGGAAAGAAAGCAAAAAATAAGTACAATCCAAGGCCATATTCTCAGATACCAGGGAAGATCAAGATTTACTACCCAGTGTTTTATCCTGCCCAGAGTATTTTTGTTATACGTCCAGGCAGTGAAAATGGTTATTTTTAATTGATGGTACCCTGGGCCAAAAAAATAGCTTCGCCGTACACCTTCAGGTTTATGAGGATCTGTATCTACATAAGTGTCATAAGGATTGGTACAGGCAATGACTGCTTTAACGTAATTAATTATTGAAGTAAAAAAAGCAATGGTAACACCTATAACTGAAGAAGCAACAGTGATGATACCAAAAAGGGGAATAATAATTTTTGTGATGAGCAAATATAAAAGATATAATCCAATACCAATAAGGATAATATATCCCATTTAACTATATCCCCTTTTTAATCTATTGCACATATGGTTGTTCTTATAAGGCATTGCAATCGGCTCATTCTTTGGCAATGGCGGATAACGCTTTAATGCAGCGGTCGATATCTTCGATTGTATTGAAGCAGCCGGCGCTTATCCGGATGGTCCCGCCCCGTTCAAGGGTTCCCAGGGTCCGATGGGCATCCGGAGCACAGTGGAGACCGGCGCGTACCGCGATGCCAAAGGAATTGTCCAGGATGAGCGCTACTTCCACCGGGTCCAGCCCGGAAAGGGTTACTGACACCACGCCGCTTCGACCCGCTCCGGCTGGCGGACCGTAAAAGGTAAGGCCCGGAATTGCCCGGACATCTTCAATGAGCCGGGAAGCAAGGATCGCCTCATGATCACGTATCTTTTCCGGCCCTTCCTCTATGAGGAAACGAATGCCTTCACCTAACGCCGCGATACCGGCAGTATTCTGGGTGCCGCTTTCGTAGCGTTCTGGAAGGCTTGCCGGTTGAATAAGTTCCTCTGAGCGGCTGCCGGTACCACCTTCCCGCAGCGGGGCAAGTACCAGCCCTTCCCTGATGTACAGGCCGCCGGTGCCCTGTGGCCCCAGGAGACCCTTATGGCCGGGAAAAGCCAACAAGTCGACATTCATTTTTTCCACATTAATGGGAAAAGCCCCGGCGGACTGGGCGGCATCAACCAGCAAGAGAATACCATGTTCCCGGCAAAGCGCCCCGATTTCGGCAATGGGATTTACCGTGCCGCAAACGTTTGACACATGGCTGAACACCGCAAGTTTAGTGTTTGCCCGTAACGCCGCTTTTACATCAGCAGGATCGGTACCGTAGACAGGGGAGGCTGGGATTTTGGTATACTCGACGCCCCGTTCTTTTAGCGTCTCCAAAGGCCGGGCCACCGAATTGTGTTCCATTGAACCGGCAATCACATGATCGCCTGAGCGTAACAGGCCCTTGAGGGCCAGGTTGAGCGCATCGGTGGCGTTCAGGGTAAAGCACATCCGTTCCGGTTTTTGTATACCAAAGAAACGAGCCGCAAACAGCCGGGTTTCTTCAATACGCCGGCCTGCCGCAAGGGACAGGGTGTGGCCGGATCTGCCGGGGTTACCTGATTCTTCGCGTAACACTTTGTCGGAGATTAGATACACCGCTTCCGGCTTGGGCCAAGATGTGGCGGCGTTATCCAGATAAATCAATCGGGCCTCCTGCTCTGTTCATGCTTACCGGGCACATTCCGAATCGCGGCCGAGCAGAATATCAAGGCCGTGCCCCAGTTCACCAATGATGTATTCAAGGTTTTCCCGCACTGCTTTGGGGCTGCCCGGCAGGTTAACGATAAGGGTCTTTCCCCGGATCGCCGCGATTGCCCGGCTTAACATTGCCCGTTTGGTGATGCCCATGCTCTGCATACGCATGGCCTCGGCAATGCCGGGGACCAGCCGCTCCGACACCGCCGCCGTCGCCTCCGGGGTACGGTCCCTGGGCGAAAACCCGGTCCCGCCGGTGGTGAGGATTAAGTCCGCAAGGGCGCCGTCGCAAATGCGGCGCATTTCCCTTTCCAGCAATTCCTGCTCGTCAGGTAACACAACATAGCTTTCCACCCGGTAGCCCTTAGGCTCAAGAATTTCGCGTATAAGCTTTCCGCTTGCATCTTCCCGCTCTCCCCTGGAGCCCTTGTCGCTGGCGGTGATAATAGCAGCCCGGTATGTGTTATTCGACATGTATCTCGTCTCCTGTTTTAATAGTACCACCCTGAATAACCCTGGCGAATACCCCTTCCCGGGGCATGATGCAGTCCCCCATAATCCTGAAAATCGTGCAGTGGCTGTGACATTCCTTTCCAATCTGGGTCATTTCCAGAACCACGTCCCCACAACGCAGGATGGTTCCTACCGGGAGACTGGCGAAATCGATTCCGTCCACCACGAGGTTTTCGCCAAAGGCGCCGTAGTCCACCTTAGCCCCTCTGGCACGAAAGGCGTCGATTTTTTGGAGCGAGAGAAGGCTTACCTGCCGGTGCCAGTCCCCGGCGTGGGCATCGCCATTGAGCCCGTGCCGCGCCACCAGTTCAGCTTCGCCTACGTCCCGCTTCGCCGTGCCTTTCGCGGAGCTTATACAAACCGCCAGCACAATACCCATTTCAACCTCCTATGCGGAACATCTCTTTTTGGCTGTGATTCAACCGGCCCTGAACTCCGCCAAAACTGTGACAAGCAGGTTTGCGGGAGACCAGTTCAGCTATGGCCTTTTCAATTTCGCTGTCAGAAACGCCGCCCCGGAGCAAAGCCCGCAGATCAAGATACATGTCGCTGGAAAGACAGGGCTTGAGGAAACCTGCGGCGGTGAGCCGCAGCCGGTTGCAGCTTTCACAGAATCCATGGCTCAGGGCGCTGATAAAACCGATGTACCCCTTAAAACCCGGCAAGGTATAATAAGCCGCCGGACCATTTCCAGGCTTTACCGCCGCAGGACTAAGGGAACCATACTCCTTCTCCAGCAGGGACATCACTTCGTCCACCGGAATGGGCCGCAGCGCGGCGGCGGCGCCCAGAGGCATAAGCTCGATAAAACGAACCGCCATATTGCCATTCTTCGCCAACACCGCCAGTTTTGCAATATCCCCTTCGTTGACGCCCTTCAGGGGGACGCAATTTATTTTTATCGGCAGCCCCAGATCGCAGGTACGGTTGATTGCCGAAAGGATCTGAGCAAGATTTTCTTTGCGGGTGATTCGATTGAAATTATCTTCACTTATGGAATCAAGGCTGATGTTGACAGAGTCAAGTCCGGCGTCTATCAAGGCATCAATATATTCACCTAACAAAACGCCATTTGTGGTCATGGTTACTTTTTCTATTCCCGGCAGGGCCTTGACGCTACGGACCAGATACGCCGCACCACGCCGCACCAGCGGTTCGCCGCCGGTTATTTTTATCTTCCGTATCCCCATAGCAGCCATGAGACGGCATATCCTGATAATTTCCTCAAACCGGATCACGTCGTTATGCGGCATCCAATCGACACCTTCAGGGGGCATACAGTAGATACAGCGCAAATTACAGCGGTCGGTAATTGAGAGCCGAAGATAATCAATGGCTCTGCCGAATGAATCTTTCACTTTGATTACGACTCGCCCGCTCCATCACGGATAAAATGCCCGCTCTTGCCGCCGGATTTTTCCCAAAGCCGGATATTCCCGATTACCATGCCCCGGTCTATAGCCTTGCACATATCGTATATAGTGAGCAGGGCCACGGATACACCGGTTAGGGCTTCCATTTCCGCTCCGGTTTTGCCCGAAAGTTTTACCGTGCAAATTGCTTCAATTTGCAGTTTCTTTTCATCAACAAGGAAATCAACCGTACATTTATCAAAAATGAGAGGATGGCAGAGAGGGATAAAATCGGCGGCCTGTTTTGCCGCCATAATGCCGGCAATACGTGCCACTCCCAGCACGTCGCCCTTTTGGGCAGAACCGCTCTGAACGGCGGCCAGGGTTTCGGCGTTCACGGTGATGCTGCCCTTTGCAACCGCCATCCGTGACGTGACATCCTTGGCGGAAATATCCACCATAATCGCGTTGCCCCGCTTATCAAAATGGGTGAAGCCCTGTTCAGTCATGGCGTCTCCTTGGATACGATTATACCTTGTTCAACCGAAAATTTCCAGATGCCAAAGAGTATATTGAAATGCGATTTGCGCAGCACCGGAGCCCTGTCCCGCCTTTCTTGGCCGGTAACAGATAACCAATGACATCCACCTGCTATGTTTTGGCCGGACGGCCTCTAATAAGGGATCAGTCGCTTACCACTGTTTTCCATTCCCTTAAAGTACGCTTTTCCCGATCCAATACGGCACCTGTTTTAAACAACTGTTTACCACTTGCGGTATATGGTATAAGATAACCCTTATCGTCTATTTGCTGCAGGGCATCATCAACCGTACCGTTTCCAAACAATTTAAATTCAAAAACCATGATCTTATTGTCCATGAACAAAACCGCATCACAGCGGCCAACCGCACTCTGTACTTCAGCCTGAACAAACTGCCCCATAAGGGAAAACATCACATAAAACAAACCCTGATAATAAGCTTCTGTATCTTCCCTGACAGAATAGGGAATAGACCCAAGAAACGCTTTAAACCGGTTCATAAAGGCATCAATATCACTTTTGTAGAGATCTTTATAGAAATCATTTATGGAAAAACCCATGGCGCTTTGGGTATCCGGCAAATAGTCAATCATCAGATTTTTCAAAAAGGCATATTTTACTTCTTCGTTGGGAAAACCCAGGATATATTCCTGTAAGGTTGAATTAAAATCCTTTATGGTAAGGTAACCGCTCTGGTAAAGCAGGGGAACAGGATTACTGCTGTTTGCACGGTAGTTGGTAATTTCCTCCCCGGCTACCGAAATTCCATTGGCAAATTCCCGCAGATCAAAATGATTCTCCCGCAACTGCTTGATCAGAATTGTCGGTGTGCCGGTTTCATACCAATAATAGCCAAACTCACCACGGGAAAAGGTATTCAACACCCCAAAAGGATTGAACATTCCCTCACTGTTTTTGGAAAAATGATACCCATTATAATGCTTCTGCATCTTTTCCAATGTTTCTTCGTAGGACATATTATTTTCTTTTGCCAGATTCTGCAGTTCCGGTTCAAAATAGGCGCTTAGTTCAGTCTCAGAAATACCGCAGATTCCCGTATAGTCTTTTTTCATACTTATATCTTCAAGCTGATTCAATTCACTAAAAACATTGACCTTGGCAAATTTCGTCACCCCGGTGAGCAAGGCAAACCGGAGGTACTGATCGGCGGCCTTAAGTACCCCATAGAAGGAAGCGAGTTTAAGCCGCATTTCTTCCATGGCGGCGGGATCGCCTATATGCTGTATCAGGGGTCTATCATACTCATCGATAAGGACCACGACTTTTTTGCTTGTCTGCTCATAAGCCCGCCGGATAAGTCCCCGGAACCGGGCGGTAGGGTTGTCCTCTTCCGGATCCCTGCCCCAGCGTTCTTCAAGGGGCCGTAAGTTGGAGCCAAGACCGGAATCCAGGCCTTCCGCAGCCGAATAATCGGCCCCCATTAAATCCAGGTGAAAAACCGGATATTCTGTCCAGTCTTTCTCAAGCTCCGCCATGGATAGACCGCCAAACAACTCTTTTTTCCCCAAAAAATAGGCTTTTAGGGTGGATACGAGCAGGCTTTTACCAAAACGCCGGGGCCGGCCCAGGAATACATGTCTGCTTTCATTAGCCAGGCGGTAAACTTGGGCAGTTTTATCCACATAAACGAAACCGCCGGTACGGAGACTCTCAAAATCCTGTATACCAATGGGCATTTTTCGCGGAAACATACAATTAGAGTATACAAGATTCAGATTGGTGAAACAATAAGGGCGCTTTTAGTGTCTAAAGAGACGCCCTGTTGATAAATGATGACCTCATTACTTTATCTTGAACCGCACATCCACGGGATTATCAGGAAAATTTTCATAACCCGATGCACCGATTAAAACATAATAACCGATTTTATTGCCGGTTACAGAAGTATCGGTAACGGTATAAACCGGTGTTGAATTACCGTTCAGGTAAATGTCATAACCGGCTCCGCCCTTGACTACCTTGATTGAGTTAACCACATCAAAACCCTGATTAATCAAAGGGGAATCAGAACCAGTTAGATTGGTAATTGTCCCGCCTACGCTTTTACGAACCCCATAGATGCCCTTTACATAAACATTTACCACATAGAAATTGTTGTCATCTTTTGCGCCAAACAGTAAGCCGAAGCCCATATTCTCAAAACCGCTGATTTTTTTGACATCGACTTCGTACACATTGGGATCTGAATTGGGGTTGTCAAAGGTTTTCCTCTGCTGGAACCCATACCGCGCCCGGTCATTGGTAAAATAATGAACCCAGCCATCATCACCCTGTTCAAAAAAGGTATTTACCGGTGGAACTTTTGGTGTGGTTGCACATCCTGCAATAACCAAGGTAATCATCAATACAAAAAACCCGACTGTCAATTTTTTCATAAAACACTCCTTCAAATTTTTAACAGGACAAGCTACTGCATTATCCCTGCTCAATTAGCGGACAGCTAATTTTTTGTGTATGTTCCGCCAAGAATGTTATTGCCGCTGCCTACTGTTCTATCAGATAAAACAAAATTCCCGCTGTTCAACACGATAGCTTGTTTCCATGTAGCGCCGCTGGTGTTATTAAAAGTAATTTCAGTTGGATTTGCGGCGTCATTCAACTTAAAAGACCCGCTGTTTCTAACATCACCGGGATCACTGGTAACAAATGTTTTAAATTTGTTTCCGGTAAATACAATCGTTCTGCCCGGATTCGCTAAAACCCATGTTCCTTCTAAAACAGATGGCACAGGCGGCGTGGTCGCGCATCCCGCAATCACCAGGACAGTCATCAATACAAAAAACCCGATACTCAATTTTTTCATAAGAACCTCCGTATTTATCCTTTTGGGGATATTGATAGAGGAAATTTATCACGCTTTATATACGCCCGGTAGAGTAGTTTTGCACAGGAATGCTGTGCGTAAAAGTTGTGCGTTAGCGGGGAGACAGCTTACAGTTTTTTCAATTTCTTACGGGATTTTGCACCGGTAATTTCGTAGATGGCGCTTAAGTAGTTTTCTACGGTACGGAGTTTGAGACCCAGCTCTGCGGCGATCTGGAGGTTGCTGCGGGAACGCTGAACCAGATCAAAGATCTGCCGCTGCCGTTTGGTAAGGTTTAAGGTGATGTCAGAAACTTCGGCCACGTGGGGGAGCAGCTCCGGGGCAAAGGCCCGGCGGCCCTGCAGGACTTCGTCCATGGCGGCTTCCAGTTCAGCCTCCCCCTGGGACTTGCACACATAGCCTGCGGCCCCGGAACGGATTACGGCTTTTAAATGGGCGTAATCGTCGTAGACCGAATAGACGAGCACCGGGGGCTTTTTTTTGCCGTACCATTCACGCAGGCCGGGAATAAGATCAAGCCCCCAGGCGCCCTTTAGCTCAATATCAAGGAGTACCACGTTGGGGAGCTTTCCTGTTTTTTTAAGCTCTGTAAAAAGCGCGGCTGCTTCCTCAAGGGATTCAGCTTCCCCCAGTACCTGCCAGCGGCCGGTCTGGGTAAAGTAGGCGGAAAGTCCCCGGCGTATCATGGTATGGTCATCAATAAGCACCAGTGTGTTCATGGTTCCCCCAATGGTATTTCGATCCGCACCGTAAGGCCCTGCCCGCTTTCACTTAAAAAAGAAATTTCTCCCCCCAGCATTGCTATCCGTTCATACATTCCCCGGATGCCCAGGGAATTTTTTCCCCGGCGGTTTTCATCCATTCCGGCCCCGTCATCGGATACAAAGATAATCAAGGTCTGCTTTTCACCCTTTTGCCCGTTCCGCAGGGTAAGGGAAGCTTCCCGTGCATGGGCATGTTTTTCGATATTGGACAGCGCTTCCTGGACAAGCCTGAAACACTGGAGCTGCATTTCGGGTTTGAGCCCCTCCACCATAATTCCCTCTGGTATGGCGGCGCGGCAGGGTACGCCGGTCCTTTTTTCAAAGTCCATACACAAGGCATAGAGGGAATCTTCCAGGGCAAGCCTGCTAAAGTCGGGGGGCATTATTTCCAGGCACACCGAGCGCAGGGTCTGCATCAGGCGGGCTTCCATGGAGAGGAGCGCTGCCCCGCCGCTTGTACCGCCTGTGGTACATTCTTCGGTCAGGTGCATCAGGCGGCCCAAATCCTGGAGCACTGTGTCGTGGATCTCCACGCCAATGCGGGTGCGTTCCTCCTCGTGGGCCAGCATCACCGCCCGGGAATAAGCGGCGGTATTTTTTTCCTGTATCCGGGAACGGCGGAGGGCCCGCTGAAAAAGATAGAGAATATAAACCAGCAGGGTAATGATCAAAATAAAAGCGCCAAAGAGTGAATAGGTCCTGACAAAGACGGTATTTGACACCCCGGCGTCAAAACCCTGCCAGGAAACCAGTAGGGCGCGGATCTCAGCGGCAGCCTTTGCATCTGATGCTGCTGCGGAAGCAGTACTGCCCTCTGTCAGGGCTTTTTCAAAGATGCCGATAAGGGTGTCCATGCGGTGTTTTTCTTCTTCGGGGAAAAGGGTGGAGCCCACATACTGATCAAAGAGGGGGGATGCGGTATAAGCGTCCAGCTTTTCCCGGAACTGCTCCAGGGCAGGAGAAAGCGCCTCCCCAGGTTCCTCCCCGGATATATAGGCGTCAAAGGCCCCTTCCACCTTCATCCATGCTTCCAGAACAAAAGTCATGGAGGGCCTATCCTCAGCGAAAAGCGCAAGAAAAGCGGCGTTATAAAAAAACAGGGCCAGAAAAAGCATGCCCCTCTTACCGCAATACCCCATGGGGCATAATATACCAAAAATTAAAAAATTCTGGTAGGGTAATAACATGAGGGATGAACAGGGTTCAAGGCAGGGCAAGCTTATAACAGGAACAATACTCTTATGCCTCGCCGGGACTGCGGCAAATTACGGATTAATGCGGTTCTCCGCCATTATAGGCACAGGACTTTTTCTGGACACGGCTTTTACCATCGCCGTAACTTTCGCAGGGGGCCTTACCGCAGGGATCATCACCGCCGTGCTGTCAACTGCGATCTCCGGTATTGGCTGGTATTCATTTTGGGGTTTCTATCTTTTCGGCCTTTGCAGTATTGCTACCGCTGTGCTTACCTATATCTTTATCCGCCGCTTTTCAAAGGAGCCCGATCCCGGCCTGCTTGACCGTATCATTATGCTGGTCCTGCTCTCATTAGGCTTATGCGCCCTGATGAGCGTTTTGGGCGGCATTATCGCCGTATTCATTCAGAGGGTTCTTCTGAATCCCATAGACGATCCAAACCCGGAAACCTACTTCAAACTGGGGCTGCTGAAAAACGGCCTCGGCCTTGCAGCTGCGGAAATACTGGCCCGCATCCCCGTGAACATCGTTGACCGCTTTGTCTCGGTCTTCACAGGTTATGGCGCGGCCTGGTTACTGGCCCGGACCGGCTTCTTGCGCACTAAATAAAGCGCGAACTATTGACAATTACGTAAGTATGTAATATATTATTACGTAGGAGATGATTATGTATAATAAATTAACCTTAAATATTGAACAAAAGACAATAGAAAATGCCAAGATTTACGCAAAAAAACAAAAAAGAAGCGTTTCAAAATTGGTTGAAGAATATTTATCCACAATTTCTTCAAGGAATAATGAAAATATTGAACACAGTTCATTAGGGCCAATAACGAAAGAATTGGTTGGAATCATTAAAATAAAAGAAAATAATAAAAATTTAATCGAATATAAAGACGTTTTAACTGAAGCATTAATGGAAAAATATTTATGAAAGACAAAATATTCTTTGATAATGATATTATTTTAGATATTTCAATTGAGAGGGATCGGTCATTAAGGAATGAGGTAAATGATGCTGTAAAGCTAATAAATTTTGTAGAGGCTGGTGAATATAAAGGATACACATCTTCTATAATATTTACCAATACTTATTATATACAGAAAAAATTAAAGGACCATGAAACCTCAATAAATTTTCTAAAAAAATTACGGTTAATATTAACAGTATTAAATGTTGATGATCTGATAATACAAAAAGCATTAGAATCAGGGTTTTCAGATTTTGAAGATGCGGTACAATATTTTACGGCAGTAGAAAATAAAATTGATTATATACTCACAAGGAATACAGAAGATTATAAGAAATCAACAATAAAAGTATATACTCCAAGTGAATATTTAAAAATAAAAGAAATACAAAAGTTTGAAAAAGGCAACGATGTATAACGAGGCGACTAATGCAGGAACTGGCGCAGTTTCCGCAAGACTTCCTCAAAATCCAACGGCTTGCCAACGTGGTCGTCCATGCCGGCAGCCAGGGACTTCTCCACATCCTCGCGGAAAACATTGGCGGTCATGGCAACGATTGGGGTGCGCCGACGCAAAACTCCCTGGTCCGCCAGAGACTCTTCAATTTTGCGGATTCTGTGGGTGGCCTCGTAGCCATCCATTTCCGGCATTTGAACGTCCATGAAGATCATATCGTAAGGGTCTGCTGCGTTTTGGAATTTCTCCACCGCTTCAACGCCGTTTTCGGCACAGTCGATTACCAGCTTTGTGGGTTCCAGCAGGGCAAGGACTATCTCGCGGTTTATCTCCACGTCCTCGGCAAGAAGCACACGGAAGCCGGAAAAATTGTCCCCCTTGCCCTGCGCGGCGTTTTCAATACCCTCGGTCACGCCAAAGCACCCGTTAAGGCAATCAACAATATCCGAATGGAACAGAGGCTTCTGTAAAAAGCGGTCAACCCCGGCCTTGTTCGCGTCATCTGCAATTATGTTCCACTCCGTCGCGGATATCATGATCACCATTGAGGGCTTCCCGGCACTCAGTTCCTTGATTCGGGCCGCCGCCTCAATGCCGTTCATGCCGGGCATTTTCCAGTCGATAAAATACACGTCATATAGGCCGTTTTTTTCGATTAATTCCAGCGCCTCTTCTCCGCCGGTGGCAAGGTCGCAGGAAATATTGAGCCGCGCCGTCTCGGAACGAAAATATTCCAGGGTCTCCGGCGCGTCGTCCACGGCAAGCAGGCGCACGTTGTTCCAACTGATATCGGGCGAGAGACGGCTCTTGTTTTTATCAGCCCCCCACCTGGCGCGGAAGGTAAAGAAAAAGGTCGCGCCCTTGCCTGTCTCGGATTCTACCCATATCGTGCCGCCCATCATTTCCACCAGGCGCCTGGAGATGGCCAGTCCCAGGCCGGTACCGCCAAACTTGCGGGCGGTGCCGCTGTCCGCCTGCTGGAAGGAGCGGAACAGCCGCGTCTGCTGCTCCGCACTGATGCCGATGCCGGTGTCCGAGACCTCCACTTGCACGGTAAAGAAAGCGTCCTCCTTGCCCACAAGACGCGTTGCCAGGCGCACGGCGCCGCCTTCGGGGGTGAATTTCACCGCGTTGGAAAGCAGGTTCGTGATAATCTGAGCCAGCCGCTGGTCGTCGCCGATCAGGGCAGTGGGGATGGCACGGTCCAGGTTCACGGTGAATTCCTGGCGCTTTTCGTCCACCCGGAAGTTGATTACGTTCACCACTTTCTGAATCATCTTTTCAAAATTGAAGCTCTCGAAGGACAGATCCAGCTTGTTCGCCTCGATTTTTGACATATCCAGTATGTCGTTGATAACGCCAAGCAGATGCGTAGAGGCATCCCCGATTTTTCTGAGGCAGTAATCCTTGCGCTCAATATTGCCGGAATCCTTTGCGATACTGGTCATGCCGATTATCGCGTTCATGGGAGTACGCATCTCGTGGCTCATGTTCGACAGGAATTCCGATTTCGCGGCGCTGGCCCGCTCGGCATCCTCACGGGCGCGCTCAATGTCGGTAATGTCCAGGAACGACACCATCGCGCCCTCGTTTTCGCCCTGCTGGTTAGCCATAGGCGTTACATGGATCATGTATTTACGCCGCCTCTGGTCACCGCCTATGTTTGTCTCGCCCGAAAAGGAACGGGACTCATTGGTCTTCAGCACCTCGGACAGGTTGTCTGTCAAAGCGCTTATCAGACTCATGTCGCAAAAGCCTTCCAGTACATCGCGGATCAGCCTGCCGCTCACTGAATCGCTGGTTTTACCGAGCAGGTTAAGAAAAAATTCCGAGCAGAACATGATGCGCTCCGCATGATCAAAAAACAGGATGGTGTTGGGTGTGTTGCTGAGGAGGAGCTGTAAAAAGCGATCCCGCTCGCGCTGGGCAAAAGTGCGGGCCGCCGCCTGGTTTGCCTTGGCATTGGCGTAGATTTTTTCCTGTTCAATGGCTTGCTGCAGCCGGATAATCTCGCGGGCATTTTTCCTGGCTTTTTTTTCCAGCTCGGCGATCCGCGCCTGCTGCTGCTCTACCTGCGCCTCAAGAGGGCTATTCCCTTCCATATTCTATTATCCAAATCAGAAGGCCAGGGCTGAAAAAGTATAATTGTGGAAACGGTTCCGCCAGACCCCGGCCTCGTCCCGCACCGGACACACTTCCCCGCCGGCATATGCCATCGTATAGGGCAGATTGCCGTCTTTCAGTGTTTTGGCGACAAGCTCCATCTCGCCGATCTGGTTCGGCGCGAGCATCACATAACGCGTAACGCAGGGAAGCAGGAGCGCCCCGTTTTTCCTGTCGCTTTGCAGCAGCCGCTGTAATCCCTCGCCGGTAGTGGCGATGATGCCGTCCGCGCTGATTTCCCCGATGGCGATTGAAGCCCCCTTGGTCATCTCGCCGCCGCACAGCAGGCTGCCGTCATCGTTAATCGTGTACACACCCAGGGCTACCGGCTCGGAACTGCCTTCGTAGTAAACCAACAGCGGCGTTACTGTCGTCGCGTTGCTCATTATTGTAATACCCAGGCTTTCAAAGTATTTTAGCGCCGGAACCCCGTTCACCTCTTTCAGGATACAGCCGTCTGAACCGGTGATAATGCCCCGGTTCTCGCGCATATTCTGCTTAGGGATGGAAACAACGATGAATTCGGGATCCACCGGGCCGTACATCAGGAGCATTGCCAGCGCGTCCTGTTCATCATCGCTGTTGCGGAAGGCGTAGCAGCGCTCATAGCTGATGTCGATATTGGTGGCAAGGCTGCCCCAGAGCGGCGTGCCCCGGCAAATCTCGTCAAAGGCCGTTACCATATGTGCCCCGCTCAACATCTTAAGGTAGGGAAAAAAGCCAATTATCATTGAGGGCTCACCGGGCAGCTTCCCGCAGGTTTTATTGTATGCCGCCGCAATTCTTTCCCGGTAATTATCCGGGCCAAGGGGCGATGTTATCGCGGTCTCGAACGTCACATCGTCGCTGGTCAGCACGGTAAGGGTCAGAGCGTACATATCAAAGCCGTACTGGTTCGCGCTGGCCATGGTCGTCATGCCGATAATATCAAAGGGCAGCTTTTTCCGCAATTCATGGATAAAGCCCGTGTCGGTAAAATCAAAATGGCAGGTCACCAGCCCCACGCTGTTTTTCTTTAGGGCAGCCAGGTCAAGCTGGTTGAGTATTTCCGTCAGCGCGTCTTCAACCTCGTCAACTTCGGTAGTATAGGCGGACATCATCTGTATCATTTTTTTTACTCCTCAAAACGGCATATGCCATTTTCTTTTTTGCCTAATATATACCATAAATTACCGGGTTTTCAAGGCTGCACCCTGCCACGTGTCCTTTCCGCCCTTGCAACTCCCAACCCTCCCCCTATTCTATCTTGAACCGCGAGACTTCCCGCACCAGTATGTCGATGTTTTCCTTGTTGCGGCCGCTCAGGTTGTTGACTTCGTTCACCGCTGTGTTGATCTGATCCGCGCCACTTGCCATCTCATTTATACCGCCGGTGATCTCCGCGGTCGCCATCTCCAGATTTTTTCCTTCGGTGATTACCTGGCGGCTCCCTTCAAGCATTTCCTCGGAGCCGCTCTTCACCATCTGCGTCACTTCGTTCAACTGGCCGATTGCTTCCAGTATTTGCTGGCTCCCCTGGCCCTGTTCTTCCATCGCGTTGCGGATGTTCTCTTCCTGTTCGGATACGGTTTTTACCCCGCCATCTATGGCCTCGAACTTGTTCAGCACCGAATCGGTGGAATGGGTGATCTTGTCAATCGATGTTTTGATCTTTTTGAGTACCGTGCTGATGGTCTTTGACTGCTCGGAGCTGCTTTCCGCCAGTTTGC